>JBMZDF010000282.1:0-7918 GCA_049614105.1 Promineifilaceae bacterium (SeqCode) | reverse complement strand
ACTGTCGGGTCCCAGCTTGGCAGGTTGACGTTATAGGCGATGACCAGCTCGTCGATATTGGCGAAACTGGGCAGGCCGACGGTGGCAAAAGCGGCGCTTGCGGCTGGCACGTTGCAACTTATGTTTATTGAGGTTGATGGGCAACGGGCGGCGGCTTTGTTCAATTTTGTCTATAAAGGGCGCACTTGGGTTTACAACTCTGGCCTTAATCCGAACGCTTTCGGCCGATTATCGTTAGGGGTTGTCCTGTCCGCAGCCGCGATCCAAACGGCCACTGAACTGGGACACCACAGCTTTGACTTCTTGCGCGGCGATGAAACCTACAAATACCGTTTTGGCGCAAAAGATACAGAGATTTTCAGGTTGATGATCGGCCGATCTTAGCTCGATCTAAGGTAATAATTTCAACGCCTGGCTCGTCTAACCTATTGAATCATTTCAGCATTGTGTTTATTCGCTTGAATCACAACCCACTATACCTATGATAGAAAATCACCCCATCCAACGCGTTGCCGTCCTAAGTGTTCATACCTGCCCACTCGCCATGCTCGGCGGTAAAAAAACAGGCGGTATGAATGTCTACGTGCGTGACTTCTGCCGTGAGCTTGACAAACAGGGCATCATGGTCGATGTTTTCACGCGCTCACAAGATGATTGTGTGCCAAAAGTTGTTCATGCTTTGGGCGACTATGGGCGGGTGATTCATATCCCAGCGGGGCCAGAACGGCCGCTGCCCGTTCCTGAGGTTGCTGACTATCTTGACGAATTTGTCGCAGGCGTCCAGCAGTTCGCGATGATTGACGACATTGATTATGATGTGATTCATAGTCACTATTGGCTCTCAGGGCTTGTGGCTCATAAGCTGCGCGAGCAATGGGGCGGCACAACACCAATTGTGCATATGTTCCATACGCTCGGACACATGAAAAACAAAATTGCGATTGATGATCGGCATCGCGCTCCCCAATCGCGCATTGATGGTGAAATGGACGTGATCCACCATGTGGCTGACGTTCTGATCGCTGCGACGCCGGCCGAGGAGCAGCAGCTTATTGAGCTATACGGTGCGGACCCCGCTAAGATTGAAGTTGTTTCGCCGGGCGTTGACTTGAACCGTTTTTCATATATTCCGCGCCAAGAGGCGAAAATCACGGTTGGGTTGGATAAGTGCAAGCAAAATATTTTGTTTGCCGGCCGAATTGAGCCGCTCAAAGGGATTGACACGCTGTTGACAGCCGTTGGGTTTGTGCAAGAACGATGCCCCAACACGCTCGAAAACGTTTGCGTCACGATTGTAGGTGGCGACCCCAAAGAAGATTCGCTAGACACTGAGATGGGGCGGTTGCAAGAGCTGTGCAAGCAGCTTGACCTTGAGAATCTCGTGACCTTTGTGGGGTCAAAAGACCAGATGATTTTGCCCAATTATTATGCGGCGTCTGAAATTGTGGTCATGCCTTCACATTATGAGAGTTTTGGTCTTGTTGCGCTTGAGGCAATGGCGATGGGAACCCCTGTGATTGCTTCCGAGGTAGGTGGGTTGGCCCATTTGGTGAAAAATGGCGTGACGGGGTATCACATCCCAAGTCGTGACGCACAAGCCTTGGCGCAGCGCATTTTTGACCTGCTTGAGGACCATGAAGGGCGCGATGCGATGGGCGACTGCGCCCGTGCATATTCGCGCCTGTATGCGTGGTCGCGTGTGGTTAAGAAGATGCTGGGGATTTACCGCCGTCTGCTTGCTACAGATGGCGGGTCGGTTGAGGCAACAGCCCCGATGTTGCCTTGTGCGATGTCAATGTAGGGTTAGCACGCCTTGTTTAGGGAGTGAGGGTGTTTAAGTAGTGCGCAACAGCTTCTTTGGCGCTGATTTCGGCCGAATTCACCCTCTCCCAATACGTCCCATACCAAGTCGGAAAATGTGACTCAGCCCGCAACCATTCTATATACATCAAAGGACCAGACGCACCAGCGGCATGTACAAAATCTGTGTCGTCAAAATCGCGCTGTGCCGCCGCTCGATCATAATCAAGCCGCACCGTTTCCGCCTGCCACCCATTCCGCCACACAATTTGTGCATAGCTCGCTCGTTTGTCATTATCGAGCGGCATGCCGACCGCACCTGAGTTCACCACAAGCGTTTGATCGACCGAACGCACAAACGCACGATGCGTGTGCGCCGTTGCAAATACGGCGGGCGCGGGTGCAATCTTGACGCGCAAATCTTCCTCCGATGTCCAAGGCATCACCCCGTCACGTGTCCCGTGCAGCGTGGCGTGAGTGGCCCGCAGCAACGACCCATCTGGCGCGGTTAGAGAGATAGAGAGCGGTAGTTCGCGCATCGTATCGATTTGCGCGGGTGAAAAGAACTGATGCGTCCAGCGTGATGCATAGAACATTTCTGTCTCACCAGGGGTCAAAAAAGGTTGTGGGGCATCCGACTCAACCGTAAACTGTTCATGGTTGCCAACCGTCATCAGCCAGCCATCGCGGACGATACGATCGGCCACCATTTCCCAGCATTCAAGCGGGCGCGGCCCCCGATTCACAACATCACCATTGACAATGACATGATCAGGCTGCCAACGATCAATCGACTCAATAACCGTTTCAAGGGCGGGCAATACACCGTGGATATCAGACAGGATAGCAACTTTCATGGGTGAATTATGACAGGGTTTCACGCTGGAAACGAGTCTAAATATATGAATCGACGATTTTCCAGCAGGGGCGTCAGTTTGAGGGAGCGGCCGAATCTGTACAACCTTTGTCCATCTCGCCCGTATAGCATAGTAGATTAACCAAACTGAATTTACCGTGCTTATCTTTTTGAAATAGGCATTTTGGAGCAATTATGTCAACAAAAAAACTCGTTCGTTCAACTGAAGATCGCTGGATCGCTGGCGTTGCCGCAGGTATCGCAACCTATTTCGATATGGACCCACTTATCATCCGTGTCATTTGGCTGATTTTGTTTATGGTAACAAGCGGAACTGCTGCCGCCCTCTACGGCATCATGTGGTTTATTATGCCCCTGATGGGCGGCAATGAGGCGGCGGTCAATGCCTTTGACCCCGAAGAAATCGTTGTTGAGGATATAACCTAAGCTTAGTCCCTTAATCCCCCGACTTGAAGAGCGGCTTCGGCCGCTTTTCTGTTTCCTCAGTCAACACCATCGGCCGCTGGCAGATCGGGCATCGAGGCTTCGATCGAGTCAAGCGCCTGACCGCGTTCCAGTCGCTCCACAACTTCCCCCATCTGATTATCTAAACGTTCGCCCGTTTCGGCCGAAATTTGGCGCATCAAGCGGCCAATCTCCTTCGGATCATCATTCTCCAACCCGGCTAACTGTCGTTCATCTAGCAACGAGTCGATGCGACGCTCCTCAGATTTTGCGACCGCAACGCGACCAATACGGCGGCGCACATTTTTGCTGCCGCAATGGGTGCAAACGGGTTCGGCCGAATCATAGGCCGCATAGCTAAAAAACAACCTTAACGGATGTCGACAATCATGACAGCGAAATTCATAAAAGGGCATCAAACTCTCCAAGCATGTTACAATTGGTCGCTAAAAATTATAGCACCCAAGGGAGACCATTGAACCTTTTTGATCGTCCACAACATCCTGTCATGATTGTCATCGCTGGCCCATCAGGCGTCGGTAAAGACACTGTCGCTCAAAAGCTGATTGAAAGCCGTCCAGACTCATTTTACTTTGTTGTTACCGCCACAACGCGCCTGCCACGAGCTGGCGAAGCGGATGGCGTTGACTACTTTTTTGTTAGCAATGATGAATTTGCCCATATGATCGATGAAGACGAGTTGCTCGAATGGGCAATCGTTTACAATGATTTTAAGGGGGTTCCAAAACAGCAAATACGGGATGCACTCGCCAGCGACAAAGATGTCATTTTGCGCGTGGATGTGCAGGGTGCAGCCACGATTCGCAAACTGATACCAAATGCGGCGTATGTCTTTTTATCGGCCGAATCGGAAGAATCGCTTGTGCAACGGCTGCGCGACCGTCGTTCGGAAACGGACAATCAGCTCAGCCTGCGGATCGCCACGGCGCGTAAAGAGATGCGCCGCGTTAACGAGTTTGACTATTATGTGGTGAATCGGCAGGGCGAACAGGAACGCACCGTTGAAGTGTTCCGCGCCATTATTGATTCGGAACGCCACAAATTAGGTCGCCAACCAATCGCAATTTAATTGACACACCAATCAACCAATTTATTCTTTAGGATTTTATGAAGTTATTGTATGGAACCGCGCTTAAACGCTTTCTGAAAAAGTATCGACGCGCAAATCGGCCGAAAAGAAGCGTCAAATGCCTGCTGCAAAGCGTCGAATACCCCGTGAACGTCGGATCGTCGTTTCGGATGGCGGATGGCGCTGGAGTGGATGAACTGATTCTGACAGGCATCACCCCGACCCCGCCAAACCCCACCATCGACAAAATCGGGCGCAACAAGCATACAAAACTGAGTTGGCGTTATGAGAAAGACGCGGTGGATGCGATTCAACAGCTTAAAGCTGAAGGGTATCAAATTGTGGCGGTCGAGCTAACCGATAGCGCCGTTCCCTATCATGAGTTTGAGTTTGCCGATAAAGTATGTCTTGTTGTCGGCAACGAAGATCACGGCGTCACCAACGCAACCCTTGAACATTGTGACGCCGCTATTTTTCTGCCGATGTATGGAAAAGGGCTATCGTTAAACGTACATGTTGCCCTTAGCATTGTCACATACCAAGCGTTACATGCCGTATAAATTGGAAACAGGTGTGTTTCAAATGGTTTGGTGACGATAACGCAGACTGAGCCTGTCGAAGTCGTAGTGGCTGTCGCTCAGGCTTCGGCATGCTCAGCCACCGCTCTTTACTCAAATGAAACACACTTATTTTTGCGTAAATTGAAAACGGGCGTGTTTCAAATGGTTTGGTGACGATAACGTAGACTGAGCCTGTCGAAGTCGTAGTGGCATGTCGTTCAGGCTTCGACATGCTCAGCCATCGACGTGTTCAGGCTTCGACATGCTCAGCCATCGGCATGCTCAGCCACCGCTCTTTACTCAAATGAAACACACTCATTTTGGAAGTTTCCAGTAATGGTTGTTACGCCAATGCCCGCAGCGCCTCGACCAATCGCGCCGTGTCCTGTGGGCGTCCCGCGCTGATGCGGATGCAGTTGTCAACACCCTCTTTGGCAAAATAACGCACAAGAATACCGTGTCCTTCCAAGTCGCGTTTGAGTTGCCCCGCATCGCGCCCCATCACACGAAACAGCACAAAATTTGAATAGCTCGGATAAGGCTGCAAGAATGCAAATTCTTCAAGGGCAGCAACCATTCGTTTGCGTTCTGCCACGATTGCGCTGACTTTTTCGCTCAGCCACGTCTGATCCTCAAGCGCCCCACGCGCCATGCGGTCGGCCGCAACCGTGACGTTGTAAGGCTGCTTAATTTTCATCATGTGCGGAATGAGCCAGCTTGGGAACCCGCCGTACCCGATGCGAATGCCAGCTAGGCCAGCGAGTTTGCTAAAGGTACGCAGCACGGCAAGGTTGTCATAGTCGATGCACCAGCCGATGCGGCTTGTGTGCCCGTCAAGCGCACTAAATTCGACATACGCTTCATCAAGGACAACCAAACAGGGGAGTTGGAGCAAGCGGCGCAGCGTTGCATCGTCGATAATGCTGCCGTTGGGATTGTTGGGGGAGCAGAGAAACAGCACTTTGGCATTTTGTTCGCGCACCGTTTGTTCAATCGCATCGACATCGAGTGAAAAATCGGCCGAACGGCGCACCACAACATACTGCCCACCATTAACATGGGTGGAGAAAGGGTACATGCCAAAGCTGGGCGGACAGTCAACCACAACATCGTTGGGGTTTAGCACAACCCGCAGCACGATGTCGATCAGTTCGTCAGCGCCTAAGCCACAGACGAGCCTTTCGGCCGAAATACCCACATACGCACTCAACGCCTCTCGCAGCGCCCGCGCCTCTGGATCGGGGTAAATATGTAGAAACTCAGCGTTTTGCAGGGCTGTCAACGCGGCTGGCGAACACCCATAAGGGTTTTCATTGGCGTCCAATTTGACAATATCTTGGGGGTCACGCCCCATTTGCTGCGAGCGTACCTCAAAGGGGAGGATAGGCGTGTACGGTTTCATCGCCACAATATCTGGGCGAACGAGGTGTTGCATTGATTCTCCTTTTAGAGCAGAGTTAGTAGGAAGCACCCTCCCTTGGTCCCTCCCGAGGGGAGGGAGATCAGATCCCTCCCCCAAAGGGGGAGGCTAGGTGGGGGTGCTTTCAGACTCTAGCAGATCACGATTAATCCATTAGTGAATTTAAGAAAATAGCCGTGCCGTTTTTGCGGCGGCTGGCGACGATCAAGCCGCTGTATGCGTCGTCGTCGCCGATAAAATAAACGCGCTGTTCGCTGATAGATGTGTCGGCAAAGGCGGTACGGAAGGCGGCGCGGGCGGCATCTGGATCGTCATGATTTTCGATCAGCATGCCAGCCTGCATCGACACTTGGAAATCATCGTGGTTGATGAGGCTGCGATGGAAGTTTTGGCGACCGCCGCTGGCGCGATAAACTTCGCTCCAGTTGGCCCACATATTGTCGCCAAACTGCTCAAACTTTTGTGCGGCAAACGCTTGATAGACTACTTTTGCGGCGGCTTCGAGCTTGGTTTCGGCCGAAAGCTGCTTAATAAACACCGCGCTCCCATAGCCTGTATCTGTTTCCCCGCCAAACACATTTTGAAGATCCTGAATAGAATTATCAATCATCGGTGTCGGCTCGATCACCTGCAAGGGTGGCCCTTGTGGCGGCGTCGTAGCCTCTGCAAGCAATGCCTCAATTTCTTCGATGATTTCTTCAGGCGTTTGCGGCTGCAGCTGCGGTTTTGCCACTGGTTCCGCAACGCTGGCCGCTTTTTCATGCGTGACAACAGGCTTGGCTGGCGGAAGGTTGGTCAGGGCAAGCGTTTCTTCGGCCGAAACCTCTTGAACGGCAGGCGCAACTGGTTCTTTATCGGCCGAAAACGCAAACGCAACAGCCGCCTTGGCATGTTCATAAGTGGTGTCAAACAGCGGAACCTGTGTATCTGTTTGCTTAACCAACATCGGGATTTCAGTGCAGGCTAGCAACATGCCCTCTGCCCCGCGCTGGGCTAAATCGCCAATAATCTCGACATAATCGGTGCGGCTTGCATCGGTGAACACATTTTTGACCAGTTCATCATAAATGACGCTGTGAATCAGCCGGCGTTCAGCAAAACTTGGCACAACAACCTGCACGCCGTTTGTTTCCAAACGCGCCCGCATAAATGGTTTTTCCATCGTGTAGCGCGTGCCGAGCAGGGCAATCTTTGACAGCCCCGCCGCTTTGATGGCGATTGCCGCTGCGTCCGCGATGTGAATCAGCGGCACGTTGATCGCCGCTTCGACCGCTGGCGCGACCTTGTGCATGGTGTTGGTACAGATCAAAATGCAGTCTGCACCCGCATTTTCGAGCTTGCGTGCGCTGTCGGCCAGCGTTGCGCCCATTGCGTCCCAATCACCCTGCGCTTGCATTTGTTCGATGGGGGCAAAATCAACTGAATGCATCATGATTTCGGCCGAACTTGCGCCACCCAACCGTTTTTGCACCATCTCGTTGATGATGCGATAGTAATCCATTGTCGATACCCAACTCATACCACCAATTAACCCAATTGTTTTCATGCTATGTCCTTGAGGCGTTCTAACGCGCCAGATTGCTCAAATGATGCGAGTCTAAGCGTCTGAACCGCGTTGCTCATACATTTGTTACCAGTGCCAAAATGTATGAAGTCATTTTTGTAGAAACTTGTTTGCGAACCACCATTATACATTGAAAAACAGGCGACCCCTACTCTAGACTATA
>JBMZDF010000281.1:0-7970 GCA_049614105.1 Promineifilaceae bacterium (SeqCode) | reverse complement strand
TTATGGCGCACTCATTCTATGAACCAACCCAACTGGAAAACAGCCGTTCGCAACGCAATGCGCGAAAAAGCGTCTCAGCAGGAAAAGCGCAAAAAAGGTGACGCAGCCTTCTCCTATCGTTGGGAGCATGTTCACGCCGTGGTTAAGGTCGCCAACAAGCTGGCGGCCTTGACGGGGGCAGACGCCGACGTGATCGAAGCGGCGGCATGGCTACATGACATCTGCAAAGAGGCAAAAGACCGCCACCCGCAGGAAGGTGCAAAATTTGCGCGTCGTTTTTTACCAACCACCGATTTCCCAATCGACAAGGTACACAATGTTGCGCTGGCGATTGAGGATCACATGGGGTTGTGGCGCGATGAGCCGCTACGTTCGCTAGAATCACAGGTGTTGTGGGATGCGGACAAGTTGACCAAGATCGGCATCACGGCGGCGGTTCACTGGATGGGTGGCGACTTTACGCGCAGGCGGTTGGCCTCAACGGAGGCGCTGATCGCACGGTTGCAATCGGCCGATTGGCGACACAAAACGGTTGCCAGCATGCACACCGCACCAGCCAAACGTGCGGCTCAGTCCCGTTTTGAAGCGTATGATCAGATGTTGGCGCAACTTTCGGCCGAATGGGATGCACAAGACATCGTTTGAAAACACCGCCCACACTACCCTCTCGATCCCTTTGTAAGATACAATGCGGCGAAATAGAAACGTTTAAGTGCGCCACAAAAAGTGCTTGCAAGTGGTGCTTTGCAAAAATAGTTCCTTAGTCTGGCAAATGGCTAATTTCTCAACCGTTTTTGCAGCCAATCATCTAGATTTTCTAACAGAGACGCGCCAGCGGCGACGTCTCTACCAGATACATTAACCTGTAGAGACGCCCCGCTGGGGTGTCTGATCATTGATCGAAACTTTTTGTACCCTACTCAAGGAGACATAAATGGCAGTTATCGTTGCAAAGATTACTGAAGATGGATTTGAAATCGCGGCCGATTCAATTACCTCAATTGGCTACACACAATCGAAGGGACAAAACGTCAGCCACTCCAAGCTATTTGAAACAAACAATATGATTATTGGCAGTGCAGGGCCAGCAGAGGAAACATCGCTATTACGCCTGTTTGCTGGCTCACATCGACCCGCACGCGCCGACGAGCTGGGTATTATTGAGTTTCTGTCTGAGTTTTCGGATTGGAAAAACAAAAAGGTGGGCAAGTCATCAATCAGCAGCAATCTGTTGCTTGGCTACGAGGGCAAGGTGTTTGCTACAAACTACTGGTTTGTCAGCGAAGTGTTGACGTTCCAAGCGTATGGGCCAGGGCGTGACTTTGCACTGGCGGCGATGTATTTGGGGCATTCGGCCGAAAAAGCGGTCGAAACCGCTATCGAACTTTCGATGACCTGCGAAGGCCCCATCCAATTGCGTAAGTACACAAAACCAAGCGCAGACGAGAATTAAGGAGGGCACGCATGACAGTCATCGTCGCAAAAATCACAAAGACTGGATTTGAGATCGCCTCCGACTCAATCACCACGCTCGGCTCCACCCAATCGAAGGGGCAGAACGTTAGCCACAACAAACTGTTTGAGGTCAACGGGATGATTATTGGCGGCACAGGGCTGGCGGAAGAATCCTCTCTGCTGCGCCTGTTCGCCAATTCACATCGCCCCAATCGTGCCGACGAACTTGCCATGATCGAGTTTATGTGCGAGTTTTCTGACTGGAAGAACAAAAAGGTGGGCAAATCGGGCATCCATAACCATTACTTCATCAGCTTTGGGGGCAAGGTGTTTGCTGTAAAGCAGTGGTTCATCAGCGAAGTGCTCACCTATGACTCGATTGGGGCCGGCCGAAATTTTGCGCTCGCAGCGATGTATTTGGGGCATTCGGCCGAAAAAGCGGTCGAAACCGCCATTGAACTCTCAACCGTTTGCGAAGCCCCCATTCAATTAATCAAATATCGCAAAAAACGCACGCGCAAAAAGACCGCATAACAACACAGAACGCGTTCCACCGTTCCACGATGGAACGCCCCTTTTCCCGCTCTGCGGATTATTTTCAGCAGAATAATTAATGAGTGTGTTTCATTTTAGGAAAAAACGGCGGCTGAGCATGTCGAAGCCAGAGCGAGATCGCCACGACGACTTCGGCAGGCTCAGTCCCCGTTAAACTTCCAACTTATTTGAAACACACTCATAATTAATTGCGACCTGCTTACCCGCCAAAAATAATTTGGTCCTCGACCGCCTCACCACGCAACGCCCGCTGGAAATTCTCAAACTGCGCCCGCACAATCGCATATTGACGTTCAATCGTGCCGCTGGCGATGTGTGAGGTTGCCACAACGTTGTCGAGATACAAAATCGGGTGCTGATTGGGCGGTTCGGGATTAAAAACATCAAGCCCTGCACCGCGCAGTTGGCCTGCCACCAACGCATTGTACAGCGCGTCCATGTCGTATGTCTCGCCACGGCTGGCGTTGATAAACAGCGCGTCTGATTTCATGCGCTCAAATTCGGCCGAACCAAACATCCCGTTTGTCTTTTCAGTCAACGGCACATGCACCGTAACAATATCAGACCGTTCAATCAGTTCATCCAACTCAACCCGCTCCAGCGCGTACCGTTCTTCAAGCTCGGCAGGCATCGGCACAATATCGGTGTAGAGCGTTTTTGTCCCAAACGCATGCGCCAAATGGGCGACACGTTTGCCAATCCGCCCTAGCCCGACAATGCCCAGCGTGCGCTGATGTACCCATGTTGAGTTCGCCCGCCAGCCCATCATTTCCCAAGTGCCGTTTTGCAAACTTTTGTGAACGGGCAAAAGTTGTTTGCTCAACGAGAGCATCAGCATGAAAACGTGTTCCGCAACACCAACTGCCGTCCCAACGGGCGTAATCGCCAGCGGGATACCGCGATCGTTCAGCGCGACGCGATCGATGCCATCGTAGCCGACGCCGTTGTGCTGGACAAGTTTGCAACGATCGAGCAGGCCGATCCATTCGGCCGAACATTTCAGGCAAAGCAGCGCATCTGCCTTGGGCAACAACGTCTGCGCCCCAGCCTGATCGCCCGGCTTCAAAAACGCAACATCCCACTCAGGCGCAATTTCATCCCGAACCTCGCGCACAACAGACTGCACCCAAGGGTGTGTGATTGTATAAACAGCTAATGGCATAATTTTTTCTCCAGATAAAAGGACGGCGCAATATTTGTCACGTCCTGAAATAGATTGACATCAAAGTTTACCATTCACCACCTGCAATTGGCCTTCGAGGTTCCCTCGCACTCAAGTGCTGTAAGCTTCGCGTCTATTCCATTAAATTAAATGGCATCATGTTAAAACGTTTCAGCTATCTCCTCATTGCGGGCTTATTTTTATCGACATTACTTGGCTTTTTCGGCCGATTTCACTGGCTATTCGATCTGTTCGCCCACTTTCGCGTACAGTACATCGCTATCGCCAGCCTGTTTGCCCTATTCGCGCTCTTGCACAAACCTCGCTATCCGCTTTACGCCTGCCTTCTGATTCTGCTTATCAACCTCGCGCAAATTGCCCCGTATTATTACCCTGCCGCCCAAACGATACCCAACGACAGCACCACCACCCTGCGTGTGATGAGCACCAACGTCAACTCAGCAGTCGGCAACGAACAAAGCAGCATCGATTCGATCCTTGCAACAGAGGCAGACATCGTTGCGATTATTGAGCTAAACCCGCTGCTGGCCGAACAGCTATCAACCATCCAGCATATCTATCCGCATCAACAGCTTCAAACAATGGAAAACAGCCACTTTGGTATCGGGCTGCTAAGCAAATATCCGTTAAGCAATCAGGATGTTCTGTGGTTAGACTCCAACCCCTCGCCCTCGCTTTATGCCGAAATTACAACACAAGCAGGGCCAGTCGCTATTTTAGCGTCGCACCCTTCGCCCCCGCTTTTTCGCTACGGCACAGACCTGCGCACGATGCGGTTCCAAGCGATTGAGAAATTTATGTCCGCCACAGCTGTGCCAACAATTGTGCTGGGCGATCTCAACGCAACCCCTTGGTCGCATGATATGCGGTCGCTTGTCAACAATACACGCCTACACGACAGCGCATTGGGACATGGTTTACAGCCTACTTGGCTCAGTCGGCAGCACTTACTTGGGATTCCGATTGATTATGTTTTGGTTTCGGCCGAATTCAGCACCCTCGATCACCAAGTCCTGCCACGAGCTGGCTCAGACCACCTGCCCATCGTCGCCACGCTCCAACTTCATCAATAGTTGAAAGCGGCCTCACCCAAAATTGCATGAACGCTTTATCAATTCTATACTCGTGTTAAAAACGAATTACTTATGTCATTTTCAATCAACCAAACATTTCTGACACAAACATTGCAAACGCTTGTTCAAATCGATTCAAGCAATCCGTCGCTTTCCGATATGGGCGCAGGTGAACTGGAGATCGCAACCTATGTTGCGGAGGTCATGCAGCAGTTAGGGCTAGAAACCTCTATCGATGTTGTTGCAGAGGGTCGCGCCAACGCGGTGGGCATTTTGCGCGGCAAAGGGGGCGGCAAATCGCTGATGCTCAATGCTCATCTTGATACGGTGGGGTTTGAGGGGATGAGTGCGCCGCTTTCGGCCGAAATTCGCGACGGCAAACTCTACGGTCGTGGCAGCCAAGACATGAAGTGCAGCATCGCCGCCAGCATCGCCGCCACCAAAGCGCTTATCGACGCCAACATCTCGCTTGCTGGCGACCTCATCCTCACCTTTGTGGCAGACGAAGAGTATGCCAGCATTGGGATGCAGGATATTGTCAAACGCTACCAAGCGGACGGCTGCATCGTCACCGAGCCAACAGGACACACCATTTGCACCGCGCATCGCGGCTTCACTTGGTACAAAATCACCGCCGCAGGTCGCGCCGCACACGGCAGCCGTTACGATGACGGTATCGATGCGATTATGCACATAGGCCGTTTCTTGGGCGAACTCGACAAACTTGAACAGGCCTTGCGCCAGCGACCCACCAATTCACTCGCAGGGGTTCCCTCGCTACACGCCTCGATGATCAACGGCGGCACGGAAATTAGCGTCTACCCCGCCGCTTGTGAGCTACACGTCGAACGGCGCACCAACCCAGAGGAAACGGCCGCGCAATGTTTGGCTGAGATCCAGGCGATTGCCGATCGGCTGATGGCGGCCGACCCCAATGTTCAACTCACTGTTGAGGAGTATTTGGAACGCAAGCCGTTCGAGGTTGCCACAGATGCACCGATCGTCAACGCTTTGCAAGCTAGCGTTCAAGCGCAGCTAGGCGAAAGCGCCCCAATCGAAGGGGCATCCTATTGGACCGATGCGGCGTTTGCTTCCGCAGCGGGGATTGAATCAGTTATTTTTGGGCCAATCGGGGCGGGTTTGCATTCGGCCGAAGAGTGGGTCGATCTGCAAAGCTGTATCGATGTTGCCAACATCCTCGCCAAAACAGCTATCGCCTACTGCGGGCCTGCATGAAAACAGCGCTTGGCTTCTTCATCAGTTTCATTCTAATTGCACTCAGTTGGGTCAGCGGCAGCGCGGCCGACCCCGACACAGAGGCACAACTTGACCCACAGGTTCCCGCCGCTAGTTTCACCGACGAGCTAACTACCTTTGACAGCACACGCTGGCGACGATCTGGCGTTTGGATCAATGGTGGCGTCTTTGCAAACGTCTGGTTGCCCAACCATATTGAATTTGATGGCGGAAAAATGAGCTTGCGCCTCGATGACAAAAACCAAAGCGGGGGCAATTGTCCAACCGATTGCAATGGTCAACAGTACGCATCAGGTGAGTACAGTACGGTGGCATATTATGGGTATGGTTGCTATGAAGCACGCATAAAACCGATCCGTCAGTCGGGCGTTATCTCGTCGCTGTTTACCTACAGCGACAGCTACAACAAGCCGCCTGACGGGGATGGGCAATATCTGCACAATGAAATTGATGTTGAGTTTCTCGGCAAAGATACCACCCGCTTCCAAGCCAATTTTTATACACAAGGTTCGGCTGGTCATGAACATATTATCGACCTCGGTTTTGACGCCGCCGATACCTTTAATAATTATGGTTTCAGATGGGCAGACGACACGATTCGCTGGTACGTCAACGGGATAGAAGTGTACAGCGTCACCAACAACGCCACTATCACCGTTCCATCGCTTTCAGCAGGGGGATCGCAACGTCTGTTTGTCAACGCTTGGCCTGTGACACAAGATCTAGGTGCGGTCGCATGGGCGGGAGCGTTTAACTATGCTGGGAGTGTTTCGGCCGAATACGAGTGGATTCGCTACGAAGAAGGGGCTAACTGCACCTTCACCCCTACCGTTCCAACCTCCGCCGTCACCCTAAAATCGTCCCAGACCCTTTCCCCTCACCCAACTAACTTCCTAGCTGCATTTATCATCCTGCTCATCACAACAGGACAATGCATCCTTCCACGCCGATACACTCACTGAAAACCTCAGAGGTTTTTATTCTTCACACACCAAAGTGAACAATGACAAACCTCTGAGGTTTGTTGATATAAAAAAAGCGAGTCACCTACAAAATAGGTGACTCGCTTAAATTTTGCTATTTCAGGTCTGGCTCTACAGACAAACCCTCATTGCCTCATACCTTAGTGGTATTGTGACAAACAGGCGTTATCGTCGTTGTTGAACCCATACTCATAGGCCGTTTGGCGTTCAATCGCTGTTCCGTGTGCGCCAGGTCGATTGTATGGCGCACTGGGGTCGATGATGTCATCCCCGACGGAGAAGATTAGCTGGCGGCCCGACTCATATTCAGTGCTGCCAAGTTGACCAATATTTTGCAGCCCTTTTGTAAAGGCACCTGCGAAACAATCTGCCTGAAGCTCAATACGACGCAGTGGACGTTGTTGTGAAAGTAGATTCAACTGATCTTGAATAAAGTGGCCCCACTCATGTGCTAAAACAGTAACACTGGCGTAGACACCGAACTGATCAGACACTTCTTGCAGCAATCGCAGATCGATAAACACAGCATCCATCGCTGGAATATAGAATGCGTTTGGTTGATCGTTTGGATCACCAACATAGGTCACAACACGGCTTGGTGGGCGATAGTTGACACCTTGTTCACGCAATTCTACTTGCCAAAACGTCTGTAGCTGCTCTAAACCCAAATCAATCCGAGCGCGGATTTCTTGGATAGAGACCCGTGGCGCAGGTGCAGCACCACCACTGTTTTGCGTCGCACAGGGAGGCCATGGGCCTGATGATGGAATCACACATTCGCCATCGCTGCTGGGAGCAGGCGCAGGCGCAGGTGCAGCACCACCACCACCGTTTTGCGTCGCACAGGGAGGCCATGGGCCTGATGATGGAATCACACACCCATCACTGTTGCCTGTAGTTGGTGGAGCATTGTTCCCATCTGTAGCACAGGGAGGCCATGGGCCTGAATCTGGGATAACGCAGTCATTGCTATTTCCGGGGCTGCTGTTTCCATCTGTAGCACAGGGAGGCCACGGGCCAGAATCTGGGATAACACAATCATCCGCAGCGTAAACCGTTCCAGTCGAGATATTTTGCAGTAGTGAAACTGAAAACATAAGGGCGACTGCAATAACAAAAACTCTTTTCATCTGTAAGCTCACTGTTTGCATAGATTCCTTCCAAAATATGGGTTAATACATCCAAGGGATATTTCAATTCCACCTTAGATTAGTAGATTAGAGAGATAGGCCAAAATTCATCATTCAATTTTACATGACACATTGCGACGTCAATTCTCAACTACTTTATAACAATTTTAACCCTAAATCCACCTATTCGTTTACCGATTTCGGATTTCTCAGCTACTTTTTTGGTATTATCTACACATAACAAGTCGCGGCGCTGTTTCACAATTAACAAGTAGTGGTTCAAACTCACAGGTTCGCAAGTTTTTCAGGATAGTGGGTGGCAAAGTCTTAGCTG
>JBMZDF010000280.1:0-7986 GCA_049614105.1 Promineifilaceae bacterium (SeqCode) | reverse complement strand
CACCTAGCCTCCCCCAGAGGGGGAGGGATCTGATCTCCCTCCCTTCGGGAGGGACCAAGGGAGGGTGTCCTCTGAATTCTCAAAGAGTCTCTTTTTTATTTTAACTAAGTGCATCACAGCGCATCAACGATAGCGTTGACCTGCGTGAGCATGCTGGCGATGCCGTTTTCGGCGTTTAATTTTCGGCCGATTTCCGCCGCCCGCTCACGCATCGCCCGATCGGTCAGGGCGCTTGTGATCGCTTGGGCTAGATTTTCGGCCGAAAGCGATCGTCTCGCAATCGGCTTTGGCCCTGCGCCCAGCGCATGCACCCGCTTCGCCCAAAACGGCTGATCGCCAAAAAACGGCACAACGATTGACGGCACGCCCGAACGCAACCCCGCCCCCGTCGTGCCAGCGCCGCCGTGATGAACCACCGCCGCCATCTGTGGCAACAGCCAATGATGGGACGTGCTGCTCAAATGGTAAACGCTTTCTGGCAGTTGGCTTGTGTCCAACCCACCCCAGCCACTTAACAAGACGCCGCGCTGCCCCGCCAGCTCAAGCGCCCGCAGCACCAGCCGCGTTGTCTCGGCTGGATCTTCATTATTCATGCTGCCAAAGCCAACATAAACGGGCGGATCGCCTGCGCTGAGAAACTCGACGAGATCGGGCGGGGGCGTATAGGTGTCTGCATCGTTTAGATACCAATAGCCTGTGAGATGGACGTTCGGTGTCCAATCGGCCGAACGGGGCAACACATGTTCGCTAAACGCCATCAAAATCGGCTCGCGTTTCTTGAAATAGGTCTCAAACACACCCCAGCGCGGCAGCGGCGGCAACCCTAAATCTTGCTGCCGAATCTCGTTAAACGGCCCACGCACCACCTGCCAAAAGCCATCTAGCCCCAAGCGCGTCGACCAGCGATTGACGACGTTTGGCAGTTGAAACGGCGGTTGCGGCATGATGCAGGAAAAATATTCGCGACTGGGCATCAGCGGCTGAAGGTAGCAAGCAACACCCGGAATATTCAGGCTGTCAATTACGTTCAAACCGATCCAGCCGCCCGTTCCGCCCATCAACAACAGATCGGCATTCACGGCATGCTTCAATCGCGTCCAAAGTCCCTTTACGCAGAATTGGCTGTGCCAAATCCCGCATTTTTGCCGCCATCGTCAGCGGATTGCGCGTTTTGAGCAGTGCTTTGCCCTCCGCACTTTGCAACATCTCCTGCACATCCCCTTGCAGCGGGGCAAAAGGGATGTCGTACTGTGCGGCAAAGTCAGCGAATCCGTGCGGGGCCAGCAGGCGAACGTTATAGCCAGCTTGAAGCAGCGCAGCCGCCTGCACCACATGCGGCTGCACGTCCCCTCGCGAACCAAGAGCAATGATATTGATTTGGGGCATGATGGGAGAAGTGAAAAGTGAAAAGCAAAAAGTGAAAAGTGGTGAGCACACATACTTTCCACTTTTCACTAAGCACTTTCCACTGAATTTGCTACATGTACGCTTCGATCGGCACGCAGTTGCAAATCAGGTTGCGATCGCCGTACACATTGTCAATGCGTGAGACGAAAGGCCAGAATTTGTTGTCCTTGATCCACGGCAGCGGATAAGCAGCCGTTTGGCGTGA
This sequence comes from Promineifilaceae bacterium (SeqCode), assembly GCA_049614105.1. Lineage (GTDB taxonomy): Bacteria > Chloroflexota > Anaerolineae > Promineifilales > Promineifilaceae > CALECP01. The sequence goes on along the minus strand of JBMZDF010000280.1, from coordinate 6,374 downwards.
GTAGGGGCGCTCCCAGTCGTCGCTCATGATGACTTCGGCCGAATGGGGCGCATTGACCAGCGGATTGTTCAACGGGTCAATCTCGCCGTCTTCGATCTGGCGGATCTCCTCGCGAATCTGGATCATCGCGTCACAGAAGCGATCTATCTCCTCTAGCGACTCACTTTCCGTTGGCTCAATCATTAGCGTACCGGCCACAGGGAAAGACATCGTTGGCGCATGGAAACCATAATCCATCAGCCGTTTTGCGACATCCTCAACCGAGGCATACGCTTTCAAGTGGCGTAATTCAATGATGCACTCATGCGCCACACGCCCATTCTCACCCCGATACAACACGGGGAAATGCGGTTCTAGGCGGGTTGCCATATAGTTTGCGTTCAAGATCGCAACCTCGGTCGCAACAGTCAACCCCCAATCACCCATCATCGCGATGTAGGCATAAGGGATAGGCAGGATGCCGGCGCTGCCCCACGGGGCGGCCGAAACGGGGCCAATCGCCTGATCACCACCGACGCCTGGCACAACGGGATGCCCTGGCAGGAAAGGAACCAGATGGGACACAACGCCAATCGGCCCCATGCCAGGACCACCACCGCCGTGCGGGATGCAGAACGTTTTGTGCAGGTTGAGATGGCACACGTCCGCGCCAATTTCGCCCGGTGAGGTCAAGCCGACCTGCGCGTTCATGTTCGCGCCGTCCATGTAAACTTGTCCGCCGTTCTCATGCACTGCCGCGCACAACTCTTTGATTTGTGCTTCGTAGACGCCGTGTGTCGATGGGTAGGTAATCATTGCGGCCGAAAGCTTGTCGCGATGCTTTTCCGCCTTCGCACGCATATCAGCAACATCGATATTGCCCTCGTCATCACATTTGACCACGACGACTTTCATGCCGCACATCGCGGCGCTGGCTGGGTTTGTGCCGTGTGCCGAGCTAGGAATGAGGCACACGTTGCGATGTGTATCGCCGCGTGACAAATGATAAGCACGAATCACAAGCAGCCCCGTGTATTCACCCTGCGCACCAGAGTTTGGCTGCAAAGAAATACCCGCAAAGCCCGTAATTTCGGCAAGCCAGCGTTCGAGCCGTGTAAATAGTTCCTGATACCCTTCAGTTTGATTCAGTGGCGCGAAAGGATGCGGGAAGGCAAATCCGGGGTGCGAAATTGGCAGCATTTCGGCCGTTGCGTTCAGCTTCATCGTGCAGGAACCAAGCGGAATCATCGACTGCGCCAGCGACAGGTCGCGTTTTTGCAAACGATGGATATAACGCAACATCTCTGTTTCAGACTGATAGCTGTTAAATACAGGATGCGTTAGGAAATCGCTGCTGCGTTGGTGTGCTGCGTCATAATCAAGCGAGATGCGATCCGCGACTTCTTGCAAGTCAAACGTATCAGGATCTGCGCCAAAGATACGCATCAATGTCAGCAGGTCGCTCTCAGAGGTCACTTCGTCAAGCGCAATCGCGATGCGTCCATCTTCAAAGTAGCGGAGATTCACCTCATGCTGCAACGCATTCGCATGGATCGCATATTGGGCCATCGTACCGCTTTTGATCAGGATCGTGTCAAACAGTGGCGCATCGCTCAACTCATACCCAACATCTTTGAGTACTTCAGCCAAAATTGCGGCCAGCAAACGAATGCGGGTGGCGATGCGAGTCAGGCCAACGGGGCCATGATAAACCGCATACATCGACGCCATAATCGCTAGCAAAACCTGCGCCGTGCAGATATTGCTCGTCGCTCGCTCGCGACGAATATGCTGTTCGCGCGTTTGCAACGCCAAACGATACGCCGTTTTACCCGTCACATCTTTGGAAACGCCAACCAGTCGACCGGGCAAAATGCGCTTGTACTTTTCAGAGGTCGCCATGAAAGCGGCATGTGGTCCACCATAGCCCATCGGCACGCCAAAACGCTGACTGTTGCCGACAACCACATCTGCACCAAACTCGCCCGGAGAACGCAAGAGAACCAGTGCCATCAAATCGGCCGCAACCGCAACCAAAGCACCTGCCTCATGCGCCTGTGTACAAAACGCCTCATAGTCAAATACCTCGCCTGTTGTGGCAGGATATTGCAACAGCACGCCAAACGTCGCCGCGCCAAAGTCATACGTTTGGTGATCACCAATAATGACATTTAGCCCCAACGGTTCCGCACGTGCCGCCACGACGGCGATTGTCTGCGGATGGCATAGCTCTGAAATGAAAAACGTGTCCGCCTTCGATTTGCGCGGCTGCGCTCGTAAACAGAGCGTCATCGCCTCGGCCGCTGCCGTACCTTCATCCAGCATCGATGCATTCGCGATCTCCATGCCGGTCAAGTCGGTCACCATCGTTTGGAAATTGATGAGCGCCTCAAGTCGCCCTTGCGCAATTTCTGCCTGATAAGGTGTATATTGCGTGTACCAGCCTGGGCTTTCCAAAATATTACGTTGGATAACAGGCGGAACGGTGCAGCGCGAGTAACCCATGCCAAGATAGCTATGGAAAACCTTGTTGCGTTCGGCCAAGCCGCGTAATTCTTTCAGCACATCTGATTCGCTGCGTGGTGGCTCAAGCGTGAGCGGGTCGGCCACGCGGATTTGCTCTGGGACCGCCTCTTTGATTAGCTGATCAAGCGAAGACAGCTCCATCGCGTCGAGCATCTTGGTAACATCAGCACTGCGCGGGCCAACGTGCCGCTTGACAAAGCGATCGGCTGGTTTGAGCAGATGATGTTGACGGAAGGGTATCGCGGAACGATTGGCGTCGTTTGCCTCGATAATATCCTGCCAGTTTGTTTTGGGATATAGATCTGTGGTCATTGTGAACTCCTTCGAGAACAAAGATGAATTGTGAAGGATGAAGGATGAAATAAGACCTGCATCCGACTCGTTTCTATTCTTGTTCTAGTGAGCCATGCGGCTCTTTTTGACTTCTTACCGAAACCCGATTTATGGATGGAAGAAGTAGAGAGTGGAGAGTGAAGGCGAAAGGCGAAAAACATACTTTCCGCTTGACACTTTCTACTCGCTTTTCTATAACATTTCATCGAGGGCTAAAAGCGCCTCCAGATAAACTTGTGCGCCATTGACGCACGCTTCGGCCGATGTAAACTCATCTTTTGAATGGCTAATCCCATCCTTGCTTGGCACAAACAAGATGCCTATCGGACACAACAAGCCGATATTCATCACGTCATGCCCTGCCCCGCTTGACATTTGATGGGTGCGTAGGCCAACCTTTGCGCTTGCAATCTCAATCGCCTGCTGGATTATGGCATCAGCCTGCACAGGCGGCTTCTCAACAATCGTTTCACAAACGCCACCCAGTTTAGCGGTCTGCTTTTCAATTAAACCCCGTGCCTGATCAAGTACGCCCGCATCTGGGCCGCGAATCTCAACCACCAGTTCAACCCGCTCAGGAATCACGTTTGGTGCGCCAGGGTGGACGGCGAAGCTGCCGATTGTGCCAACGATTCCCAATTCGATCGCCATCTCGTTGACAAACTGCACCATCGGGGAAGCCATCAGCAGCGCGTCGCGCCGTTCGTGCATTGGCGTTGTGCCAGCGTGGTTGGCCTGTCCGTCGAAGCGGATCGCATAGCGGCGAATGCCGACAAAACTATCAACAACAGCGATGTCTGCACCTGTTGTTTCAAGCTGCTTGCTTTGCTCAATGTGCAGTTCGAGGAAGGCGGCGAAACTGTTGGGGGCACGTTCGGCCGAAATTATCTCATCAGGAACCAAGCCCGCATTCAATAAATGCGCCCGCACAGGTTTTCCATCCCACGCCAGCTTATCAAGCGTTTTGAGATTAAACGTTCCCGCCATCGCCTGACTGCCCGTTGTGCCGCCTGCCATCGTCGCTTCTTCGGCCGCAAAATTAATCAACTCAACAGGATGCCGCAGCCGCTTTCCCGCACGATGCAGCGCTTCAATGATGGCTAGCGCCGCAATCACGCCGAGTGCGCCATCATAAGCGCCGCCCATCGGGACGGTGTCGGTGTGGGAACCAATGCCAATGGGCGGCAAAGGTTCTAATCCTGTGTAAAGGGCGCTTGTGTTGCCAGCCGCGTCATCAATTGGATTTAGACCCAGTTGGGAAAGGCGCGTTTTGAGCCAATGGCGGGCTTCCAAATCGGCCGAACTATACCCAACGCGATGGACAGCGCCATCAGGCTGAAGACCAATCTGACGTAGCTCAGCAAAATCACTCAAGAAGCGTTCACGATCAATCTGAGGGACAGTAGAATTTCCAGACGTCATCATAGATTAGGCGATTACAAGACTAAACGGGCAAACCTCAAGACAAAGCTGGAACAATCACAACAGGTCCACCGCGTAACGTAATCAAGATGAATGATACCAAAAGGTCTACAAGAGGGCTTGAACTACGTTGATTTACAAATCCTGAGCAGCCTACTGTCATCGTTCTCCTTTTCGGACAACAGTTAATCTGACCAGTTTAGAGCGCATCTGGCTCATCACCTTATAATTGCGGCTAAATAAAATCTAGCGTGCAACTTATGAGTCTAACACCCTATCCAGACCTCAATTCCGTTTTAAGCCAGTTTGTCACCAGTGTCCAGGCAATCCTGCAAGATAATTTCATCGCCGCCTACCTCCAAGGCTCGTTTGCGATGGGCGATTTTGATGAATATAGTGACGTTGATTGGATTATTCTGATCGAGCGCGATTTGAACGACGTCGAATTGTCAGCCTTACAGACGATGCATGGGCGTTTGTTTGATCAGAACATCATCTGGGCGAAACATCTTGAAGGTTCCTATATTCCACGCGCCATGTTTGGTCAGAACGTCGTTCTAGGCACTGAGGCTTGGTATTTGGACAACGGCAGTCGACAGTTGATTCGCGACGCACACTGCAATGATTTGGTTGTGCGTTGGGTCACACGCGAATTCGGCATTGCGATGGCAGGGCCAGAGGCGAATACGCTTATCCAAGCGGTTCATTCTGAGGAACTGCGCGAGGAGATCTGGGGTGTGATCTGCGATTGGGGGCAAGATATTCTCAATCGGCGTGAACAGTTCCGCAATCGGTTCTATGTCTCATTTATCGTTCTCTCCTTTTGCCGCATGTTGCATTCGTTAGAAACGGCGCGAATCCATTCAAAAAAAGCGGGAGCAGCATGGGCAAAAGCGTGGATGAATCCAGCGCAGTGCAGGGTAATCGACCATGCTCTAGCTGACCGAGGCAACAGCGCAGTGCGCGTGCGGCAACGCCCACCACAGGCCAATTTTGAGCGTATGCTCCAATTTGTGGCGGAGGCGCGGGAAATCGGCCGAAAAGCACGCCAAAACAATTGGCAACGTGTTTGACATACGCTCGCATTAATTTGAAAGACCCAAAAATAAGTAGAAAGGAGAACGAGATGGATTTACAACTCAAAGGCAAAGTCGCTCTTGTCACGGCAGCATCAAAAGGATTGGGACAGGCAACAGCGGTCGCCTTGGCGCGTGAAGGTGCAAAACTCGCGATCTCAGCGCGTAGCGAGGCGATTGAGGAAACGGCCGAACAGATCCGCGCCGTGGGCGGCGAAGTTCTCACCATACGCGGCGACCTCACCCGACAGGCTGACATCGACAGCATGATTCAGCAGACGCTTGATGCTTATGGCACAATCGACATTTTAATTATCAACGCAGGCGGCCCCCCACCCGGCAACTTCCTTGATCTAACGGTCGACCATTGGGAAACGGCGGTACAGTTGACGCTGATGAGCGCCGTGCGCCTGTGCTATGGCGTCATCCCGCACATGGTTGAAAACGGCGGCGGCAGCATTGTCGCAATCGAATCGATCACAATTAAACAGCCGATCAACAATCTGATTTTGTCAAATTCGATTCGTTTGGCCGTTATCGGTCTATTAAAATCACTCTCGCTTGAGTTTGGTAAGCACGGCATTCGCATCAATTCGGTCAACCCAACCTTTACGCATACGGGGCGCGTCGACCAAATTTTGCAGGCACGTGCGGCGGCATCTGGCACGCCAGTTGATGAGCAGATGGCGGGATTAGCCGCCGCGATTCCGTTGGGGCGGATTGGGACACCGGAGGAATTCGGCCGAACAGTCGCATGGATCGCCTCCCCAGCAGCCAGCTTCATCCATGGAACAAACCTGATGTTTGACGGAGGATCGACAGCAAATACAGTCTAAACTCACAAGCTTTTTGAATAATGAACGGGAAACAATGAATAATTAATGGTGAATTTGACCGTCAACACCATTCTCCGTTCACTGTTAATTATTCGCCGTTCACTTCCATCCATCACCAAGCCTGCTTGATGCAATCGCTCTTTGAACAATGAACGGGAAACAATGAGGAGTTGACAGCACCCCCACCTAGCCTCCCCCACTG
>JBMZDF010000279.1:0-8053 GCA_049614105.1 Promineifilaceae bacterium (SeqCode) | reverse complement strand
ACCCCAGAATCAGTCACGTCCAGAAATCCTTGTGCCGCTAGCTGGTTTAGCAAATCGAAGGCATTATTTTGTTGACGCCAAAGGATTTTTGCTTGGGCGTCAGCAATCGTAGCTTGAAGTAACCGTAACACTATTTCGCGGCTTAAGAAATGTGAATCACGACGTTTTACCATCTCCCAAGACAGGTTTTGTAGTGCCATGAGCAGCACGTCCCATTCTATTGGATTTGCCGCACGTTGGTTTTGTAGTGGCTTTTCCCATTCCCTACGGTATAAGTCGAGAATCGAATCAAATAATATACCAATGCTGTGGATTGTTGAGCTATTTTTGCGAAAAACAATTAGACCCAGTGCGAGTAATAGGGGGGTCGTTGTTAAATCACTGCCGTTAAAAAACTCCCAAAAACCATCTTGTATTGAATCCCATTTGTGTCGCTCTGATTCCAAATATGCGAGAGCAAAATCTTCTTGGGCGGCGTCTTTCAGTGGCTGCACAAATCTGATTGGAATTTCTTGCACAAGAATCGGCGGTCGTGATGTGATGATGAAGCGGTGCGAACTATATTCGCGTATAAAAACCGAAATGTCATTTGCTAAATCTGTACGCCATTTTTCTGATGCTTCATCAGTTGCATCAAGCAGGAACCAAAATTCAACCCCATCAATTTGATTTTTAACAATAGTACGAAGCTCAGGAACAAATTGAGCGAATTGAGCTTCTACGAGTCGCTGTAATCCACCATGACCATATTCTCGAAGGTTGATTAAGATGGGTATTCGCAGTTTTTCAGACAGCGGTGTGGTTTGTAATTGATGCAGAGATGCGTTTGCAAGTGAAAATGCTAGAAAGCGTATGCAAGATGATTTTCCACTGCCAGATTGACCGCAAATTACAAGGTTCTGGGTTTGGTCTAAGGAGTCTTCAAGCGTGAATGTTTTGGACTCGCTGTACTTTTGAAAGCTGAGAGCAAAGTAGCTATCAAGCGGGACAGGTTCAAGTTCCCAATCCACTAGTTTTTGAAGCTTTTGAGGCAGATACCAATTTCTGTTTGCTTTCTGTAGATGTTCCAAATATTGGTGCCATTTTTGAGTGTTAGAAACTTGGAACGAAGCATGCTGCAACTGAGCATGTAAACCATGCTGGTTTAAGCTAGCCATGAGCATGCTCTGCGATATTGCCGTGACGTCTCTGTCGCCGCTATCTCCAATCCATTTCTCAATAAGACCAAGTGCTGTGTATATAGCTGTATCTCTGCTATCAAGGCCCAGTCGCACCATCTTTGCTCTGACCAATTGAAAGAGATCATCAAATTCCCGACTTAGCTCAAAATATAACGAATGACAGAATTTCAAGAGTTGCGTTTCATCGATACCAAGATGGGTAGACCATTTTTGGCGGATACTATTAATTGCACGGACTTTTCCAACTGGTTTTGGCTCGAAGAACTTTGAGCTAAAGCCACGTCGCTTTGAGCGAATCCAATATCCCAAGGTTGGATCGAATCCCCAATTGCTGACAAGCCAAACTTCAATACCCTTTGGATTTGATTGGGAGAGCTTTTGCCACGAGCCATAGAGGTTCTGCAACAGACTTTTGGAGCTTGCCTTGACTGGCTCGATCAATGACTCAATTGAATATTGTTTGGAATGATCGACATGATATTTGATTTGATAGTAGCTGTTGATTGAGTCTGGCTTGTTGAATTCGACGACAACATCATCAACCGATCCAGCCTTTGGGTGTTCAAGCCAGACTTGATGAGCATCTTCTTTTTCGTCCAGAATATCAAGAATCCGATACCAACTGTACAAATCTTGATATTGATCTCCTGCTCGACGTGCGCTGCTTTGTCTGCCCATAATTAGGTGAGTGCTGACTCAACCGCGCGGATGATACTGGTGGATCCGCGTGATTGGGGGTAGACGGGGTCATTGGAGAGGAGGTCTTTGATGCCGTAGAAGACGTTATGTTTGAGGCTACGGTGGACGACAACGCCCATGTCACAGTTGCGGGCGAGGGAGCGGACGCGATCGTTCATCGACTTTTCGGCGCAGATGTCAACTTTAAGCGATGAGTTGCGAGCAAGCAGAAGATTTTTGGCACGGTTGGCACTGCTTTCCATGAGTGAAAAGATGGTGATGGCGTAGTTGGCGGGTAGGTTGGCAATGGGCGTTGGGGTTTCCTGGGCCTGTTGCGTTTCGATGCGGGCCTGGATGTTGTTGAGTAGATTGTTGCCGACTTTGAGCCAGCGACCAAATTCTGCCCACACTTGCCAACTCAAAGCATCAATTGAAGTCGGCTGGTCGAGCAAGTAGATCGCCCACGCTTGATACCAATTGGTAATCCGCCACGAGTCGATGCCATAGTTTGCAAGTAGCTCAAATGCTTCAAGGGTAAGCGTCTGCCAAGCGGCGCGGGGCGTGATCCAATGTTCAAGTTCGGCCGAAAAATCCCCACAATCATCTGGCCGTTGCCTTAACAACACCGCCATCAAATCAAGCACCAGCCGAATATTTGTCTCATTTGCAGACTCTCCGAGTAAGCCTACACGGAATATTTCATACAGTTCAAGATAGGAGGGTTTCTCTCGTGGAAAACGGTCATCTTCACTAATGAAATGGTTGGCGAAATGAGTGAACATCGGCCGAAAATAAGTCCGTTTTCCTAACTCATCATCAGTGACAAACTCAAGCAGGTGGTCGTTTAACGCCGTCAAATCGTACTCGGCCACTGCATTTGTTGCGATCAAATGATTCAGAGCACTCATCAAGCGATTGTCTTGTGGATTGTCCTGTACCGTAGAAAACCACGCTGACCATGTTTCGATGGGGGAAGATTCGGCCGAATCGCGTTCGCTTTCCTCCAATAGCTTGTTTATTTCGCGTAGATAGAAGCGTAGGTAACGATGCTGATGTTTGAGTTGCTGCTGCTCAACCGCTGGTAATGATTCAAAGGCGGCCCACGCATCCGAGCAAATAGCAATTGATTGTGTTTCAATGGCAAGCTCTATGTGTAGTAGCGCATTTTCGGCCGAAACAGGCGCTGACGCCAGCCATATTTCCACCGTATCAAAATCCCTATCATTGAGCGCATCCCGAATGGTTTCAAACGGTGTTTTGATCGGTGGCGGGGGGGTCGGAGGAACGATCCTAGCTAACAGCGTATTCAGACAGTGAACCGTGCCGCCATCTTTAGCCAATGTGAGCAGCGTCTCTAATGTCGCCCGCTTTTGCTCAAGTAGCGCAAGATAACCAAAGACGCGCAACACAGGGGCATGCGTTAAACTCGCACGTGTTGTTAATAATTTACCTAGCCGCAGTTGATGGTCGCTAAAAACGGAAAGGGCGTCATCCCAACGTTGTTGCTTCTCCAGTAAATGCAATAGTTGGTTGTGAAAGGCGGTCAGCATGACGCGCCGCACGGCGGCTGGTACACGTAGCTTGGCGAGTGATTCAAACGACGCATCTTCCCAAATCTTGCGCCATTGTTGCTGGCTGGCGAGAAGCCGATAGCGTAAGAAGTGGAGATTTTCGGCCGAAGTCAGATGCGATTGGCGCATCTGGTTAATTACCGATTGAGCCTCCGACCAGTTGTTGGCCGCCAGCGCAAGGTCGAAAGCCTGCGCTAGTACACGATACGATTTTACTTGCTTGCGCTCAATTTGTGGCTGCTTGCGTTCAAGCTGTAACCAGAGTATCAAGCGTTCAATGATTTTCGAGCGATGTGCTTTGGGCGACACCCATTTGTAGTAGCCAAACGGAAATAGCTGGCTACCCAATTGCCCTAGCTCTTTATTTGATTCATCAAATGCTTCCCAACGGGGCGTCGCAAATTTTGCATAAGAAGGAATGATAAAGGACTGCACACGTGTTAACGCTTGGTCAAGGTCGCGTTGGTTCGTTGCTGTTAGGAGCCAATAGTCGACGTCGCCATGCCAGTAGGGAAGAATGGCAACTTCGGCCGAAGCGAGCTGTCCTAATAGTGTCGATAATGCTGGATCGGCTACAAAAATATTATGTTTAGCTGGATTAGACAGCGTGCGGACGCCAACCTGGGAGAGTTGTTTTGTAAACAGTTCTGCGAATTGATAGTGGGCTACACTAGGAAATTGGATATTGCTCATGCCAACACCCTCCACCGTTCTTGTGCTTCCAGCAAGGCACGTGTCACTGTTTCCGAATCAGTTGTAATTTCAACATGTTCATCATTGACTTCCGTGCCAAAGAATGTCAGGTTCATCGAACCGCGCCAGTAAAACTGAGGTGTGATCAGCCCTTTCTCGTGAAATGTTTCTATATATTTCACTTTGATGATAGGATCAAGGCGACGAAGGACTTCTTCATTGCGTGGCAGATTCGGCCGACATAGTATGTGAATGCGCGTTCCCTGTTGTGCCAAATGATTTAGTAATTCAGTCAGGCGTAGGTAGGAAGGTGCTTCATCGGGACGTAACGCACGATATTGCCCTACACGATTGTCTACAAGTGCAATGTCGCTAATCCATGGTGAGAAGAGGTACATTTCGGCCGAAGGCAACAGCAATTCCAAGCTAAACAGTGAGCCAAGACTCAACTGCATCTGGCTCAACCCTTGTCGATTGCTCGATTTAATCATCCTATTCTGCATGGTTACGCCCCTACCAACTCTTGAATAATCAAATGAAGTCGCCAGTCTTGTCCTAACCGTTCAATGCGCTCAATGACGGGATAAAATGTTTGAAAGCCGATGTCGATAGGGCTAACCAGCCAGTTGAGCAGCGCGATCTTACAAGCGTTAATCTCACCGACATCACAGCGTATTTCAACTTGGAAATGCTCTCTGAGGCTGTCCTGACCTGTCGTTTCCCAATATGCTTCACCAAAGCGCACGATGCGTCCATAAGGTTGTAACATCATGGCGATGAGCGGGCGCGATGGATGTGTTTGCGGTTGATAAGGATTCCACGTCTGGATGCAGTCTGGGCAGCTATCATGGCAATTAAGCCAAAGTAACGATTGTAGCAGGTTGAATACTTGACTTTGATCGTCTACACGTCCGCCTAGCCGTTGCATTACCGTTTGTACTTGCGCTTGAATGACCTTGATTTGGGAACCTGCAACCGCCATCACGCGCAGGTCGATGTCAATGTCTAATCGCTGTTCTTCACGCCGCCATTGGTCTGTAAATATTGAGACGAGTTGGTCGCTATCTTCGGCCGAATTGGGACGTAAAAACTTACTATTCATCTCAACAAATAGCTGACGGGTGGCTGGAATGCCGTTGCTTTCAAAAATCTGTCTGAGTATCGTCTGTGTTTGCAACAGCGTTGGCAAATCAGTTTCTGTGCGAACTATTGAAAACGCTGTTTGTAGGTCATGATTGCCTGAACTGATTAACCCCGTCACGTCATCTAGCTGCCCAGCCAACTGCTCACGTTCGCAATATGCCAGCGTGTCAAGCAGTTGCAACTCAAATCGACGTGGATACTGGCTAATCTCGTCGGCGATGCGTGTAATGAGGCCAATGCCGCCCAGCGATTTTTCTGAAATCCAAATACAGCCTGTGTCAATATCCATAACCAAATCGTCAGGTTCAATATCTGGCACAAGCCGGACCACAACGTTAAACAAGGTTGCCCCCAACGAGGAAGCATAACAATCCGTCAACCATGCCTCAAACGCTTGTTGGTTAGGTGACCAGAGTGCAACTGCGGCTTCTTTCAACACCTGAATAACAATAGGGTTTTGTAAGTGTTCTTCAAGTCGCTCCTGTAATCGTGAGGTTAGAACGTCGTCGCCCTCATCATCGATTTGCTGTGCCTGAAAGATATGGTCAAAGACGGTGTTTGTGCGCTCGAATCGTTGTGTTTGGGCGATTTGTGCGGCGGTGGCTAGTGAACATTGCTGCTCAATAGCGATCATTGTCAGTAGGGACAATTCAAGCTGCCAAAGCCATTCAATCTCAAAAACTGATAGGTCGTTTAATCGCACATCTTGTTTGAGAACATCAAAGAAGTAACGTGATCTGAGGGAGCGATAAATGTTTCCCCAATCTGGATGCGCCTGTAGCTGGCTAAAATCGGGTGGCACAAAACGGAAACGCAATGCATCTACAGCAAGATTGAACCCCAGAGCAGCCGATTGCCCATCTTCCACGACGAACTTGACTAGTCGCCGCATAGTTGTTCCATCTTTGTATTTTGTTTCTATTTGAACACAATCGGCTAAGCGATTGACCTCAACCCATGCGCCATCTGCTTGTGTATAGAGGTCAATTGTAGAAATTAATCGACTCCATTGTGAGCCAGCGGGCAGATCGATTTGTTTACCAATCGGCCGATTCCCGCTTGACAAAGAGGCAGTCTGCGGCAGGAAGCTTGAGCGCCATCGTAACTCACTGTAGCTGGTGCTGCGAATATGGGAGGGAACTTCGGTGAGATGGTAGCGAATCGGCCGAAAAACAGCATATGTCACCCCACCAGATTCCACTGCCACTCGCCCCTCGACCTCAACTGCTTCCCAATCCAACAGGTCAAGTTGATGTGTCTCAGGATCTGTGTCTGGTACATTCAACCAATGAGCAATATCAGCATGATGCGCCAGCATAAATCGTTTGTTGGCGCGTGCTGGTGCAAATTCACGCATTCCTTGCAATAGAGCCATCGTCTCGACTGTATCTTCTTCCTCTTGATTGAATGTCGGGGGTAGTTGCAGTGTTAGTTCTGGCAGATTAAGGTCGCTAAATAATGCGGCTGGGACGAAATCAGGCAACGGGGTTGAGGCTGGGCGGTCAATCCACTTTTCAGGCTCTCCATTTATGTCAAATGCCTGCCACTGCGTTTCAAGCTGCCGCAGTGCAGTTGGAATCACGCTAAACAAAATCGAACGGGGCTGCCGCCATAGCACAATATGGATGTCCTGTACATCTAGTCGTAGTGCTTCCTGCAAATAGGTTTGGAATTTATTCAGATAGCGCCCGTTTAGAATGCCTGTTAATAAGGCCACCAGTCGTCGGTGTTGATTCTCCCAGTGGCGGCGGCTCTGTGTCCTTTCAACGTTTTGTTTCTGTTGATTGCTGTTTAGAGCACTCCATAGGTCTGCATTTTGCCGTTGCAACTTTAGTTTAAGTGCAAGCCAATCCATCAACACATAAGCTGCCTGAATTTTTCGTACATAGTCATTGGTCAACGGGAGTTGGGTAGCGGCCAGTTTGGGATTAAACAGGGCGGTTGCGTGTTGGAACGCCCAACGGTCGCGACCGTAAGCAGAGGTGACGACAGCTAGCCAAGGTCGCATTGAGCGTGTACGCCCTGCACGTCCCTTGCGTTGTAAGAAGGAGGCCATGCTGCGTGGTGCTTTATGCTGTACTACTGCGCCCACACGCTTGTCGTTGAAGCCCACTTCAAGCGTGCTGCTGGCAATAATCAACTCTGCATCGACATCGTAGCCACGATCTTGGGAACTAGTTCGGCCGATTCGCAATCCATTTTGTAGCTCATGTCCAATGATGCCAGCGGCCGACCATATCTGTCCTTGCTCGCTCACTGTTGCCAATTGTGCTTCATGTAGCCCTAGCTCACTTTGGATCTGATTTACATCGCGAAATTGAGCCAATTGTTTACGTTGCTCAGCATCATATTGAATATAAAACCAGCGATTGATCACATCCAAATTATCGGTGAAACCAAACACCTTGCGACCAAATGAACCTAGTGAGACAGTTTTTTCGCGATGGTTGGCTATATTTTCGCTGTCTTGCATTCGCCCGAGCAGCATCATTGTTTGAACTGAAGTGGAAAGCAGGCTGGTTGCTGCTGCGGGATTACCCTTGAGGACGATGTTATATTCCATGCCCTGCTCTTCTAAGTCTTCTTCACGGGGCGCCACATAAGCGACCTGCCCCTTCTGAAAATCCAGTCCTGTCAGTTTGCTAAAAAACGTCTCTGGATTAGTTAGCGTTGCCGACAGACCAACAATGCATAAATTACCCTTTTTGCCATTGCGTTTACGCGCATATTGCCAGCGGCGCAACAGATACCCTACCTGTGCTCCTGTAATTCCTTCATAGGTGTGAA
>JBMZDF010000278.1:0-8053 GCA_049614105.1 Promineifilaceae bacterium (SeqCode) | reverse complement strand
TGGGCTATGTTGGTTTGCCGCTAGCGGTGGCGTTTGCCCAAATTGGATTTCACGTGGTTGGCATTGATATTGATCAACGCAAAGTAGACAGCCTCAACCGAGGTGACAGTTACATTGAGGATGTGCCAAGTGAGGAGCTTGCGCCCTTGGTTGCGAGTGGTCATCTGCGTGCTTCGGCCGAATATTCGGCCCTTGCTGACGTAGATACTATCTCGATTTGTGTCCCGACTCCGCTACGCAAAACGAAAGACCCCGACATTTCTTACATCATTAACGCAACTGACAGCATTGTGAAGTATGGCGGCGCGGGTAAACTGATTGTTTTGGAAAGCACCACCTATCCTGGCACAACAGAAGAAGTGATTCTGCCGCGTTTGGCTAATGATAATGCAACGGTGGGTGAAGATTTCTTCCTTGCGTTTTCGCCTGAGCGCATCGATCCGGGTCGTACTGATTACACGATGTTCACAACGCCAAAAGTAATTGGCGGTACAACACCCGCCTGCCTTGAAGTGGCGATGCAGTTGTATGGAACAGTGGTTCAGAATCCTGTGCCTGTTGCGAGCACCAAATCGGCCGAAATGGTCAAGCTGCTCGAAAACACCTTCCGCTCGGTCAACATCGGCATGGTTAACGAAGTCGCGATTATGTGTGGCAAACTGGGCATTGACGTATGGGAAGTGATCGAAGCTGCTGCAACTAAACCCTACGGTTTCATGAAGTTCACCCCCGGCCCTGGTTTAGGCGGTCACTGTATTCCAATTGACCCACACTATCTAAGCTGGAAGCTCAAGACGCTTAACTATACGGCGCGTTTTATTGAGCTAGCGGATGAAGTCAATCGTTTCATGCCCGAATATGTGGTCGAGAAAGTAACGACCGCGCTTAACGATCAGGCGAAGGCGGTGCGCGGTAGCCGCGTTTTGATACTAGGTGTCGCTTACAAACCGAATATTAGCGATGTGCGCGAGAGTCCTGCACTTGACATTATCCAGTTGTTGCTCGATCGGGGTGCGGAAATTGTCTACCATGATCCGCATGTGCCAACGCTAGAGCGCGAAGGGTATCCGTTGGATACACAGGCGTTGGATAGTGCGCTGTTAAATTCGGCCGATTGCACCGTCATTGTCTCTAACCACAAAGCGATTGCTTGGGACCTTGTCGCTACACAGGCCTCTGTCATTGTTGACACACGTAACGTCATCAAATCGGCCGACGCACAGAAGCTGTACAAACTGTCCTAAAGGGCTGCATACAGTGGATAAAACTTTCACCTAAGTTTGACATCGATTGACCCAAATTGTACAATCGCGCGACTTTAATCAAAGTTTAACAATACATACCTTGCGTCTAAATAATTCGGGATAAACCACATGGTTGACGCAAGGTAGGTATCTGAATTGAATGAATGAGCGGGTTGCTCCCCGCTCTTTTTTATGGGTACTGAATGTGAGAGAAGGTGACAAGATCTGTCGTTTTGACCTGCAAGAGCGCCTTTCTCAACTCAAATTTCCGGAGGTCTGAACAATATGGGTAACTTATTCGCATCAAGTGTGCTTGCACCAATGATGGCGGGCGCAATACCACTCGTGTGGTGGCTTGCTCCAATTGGCGCAATTGCGGCACTGATCGCAGCATACGTTTTCTACACTGGCATTATGCAGGAGAGCGAAGGTACTCCTGAAATGCAGGAAATCGCTCAAGCTGTGCGTGAAGGCGCAATGGCTTATCTTTCTGCGCAATATCGCGTGGTTGGCGTGGTGTTCGCCGCTCTCTTCATTATCTTTTTGATAATGTCGTTTGCGGGTGTGCAAAATTTTTGGGTCACAATCGCATTTCTATCGGCGGGCTTCTTTTCTGGTGCTGCTGGTTATATCGGAATGCGTACCGCAACCAACGCCTCAGCTCGTACCGCAAACGCGGCACGTAAGAGCCTAAATGATGGTCTCCGGGTTGCATTCCGCGCTGGCGCTGTCATGGGGTTGACCGTTGTTGGTTTCATTCTGCTTGATTCGTCTATCTGGTTCTTGCTGCTTCACTATGTGATTCAACCGGCTGGTGGCGTTGCAACAGTAACCTCAATCATGCTTAGCGCCGCTGTTGGTGCATCAACGATGGCTTTGTTCGGCCGCGTTGGCGGTGGTATCTACACCAAAGCCGCTGATGTAGGTGCTGACCTTGTTGGTAAGGTTGAAGCTGGGATTCCAGAAGATGATCCCCGTAATCCTGCCACAATCGCAGACAATGTTGGTGACAACGTTGGTGATGTCGCTGGTATGGGTGCTGACCTGTACGAATCATATTTGGCGTCAATCCTTTCAACCGCTGCATTGGGCGTTGCTGCTGCCGCCGCTAGTGGTCATGATGCGATGCTGTACATCACAGCCCCATTTATGCTTGCGGGTGTGGGTGTCTTGATTTCTATCTTGGGCGTGTTCCGCGTTCGTGCAAAAGATGGCGCAACGATGAAAGATTTACTCCATGCGCTTGAAGGCTCAACACAGCTTGCAGGTCTTTTGATTGCTGCTGCTGCGTTTGGGTTGCTGTGGGTCTTGGGCTTGCCAAACTACATCGGTGTTTGGGTCGCGGTTGTCGCAGGTCTTGGTTCAGGGATTGCGATTGGTCGTGTAACTGAGTATTACACTTCGGCCGATTACAAACCAACCCAAAATATTGCTGAACAAGCTGCAACTGGCCCTGCAACGGTTATCATCCAAGGGCTTGCTGTTGGTATGGAATCGGCTGCACTTCCCGTTATCATCATCGTAATTGGAACGGCTATCGCTTTCTTTGGCGCTGGTGGTGGACTCGAAGGGAACGACCTGTTGAACGGTTTGTTCGGTGTTGGTATGGCTGCTGTTGGTATGCTTTCAACCCTTGGTTTGACGCTTGCCACTGATGCTTACGGCCCAGTTGCTGACAACGCGGGTGGTAATGCTGAAATGGCAAATCTGCCTCCAGAGGTTCGTGAACGAACTGACCAACTTGACGCGCTCGGTAACACGACCGCTGCAATTGGTAAAGGATTTGCGATTGGTTCGGCCGCATTAACAGGTTTGGCGCTTCTTGCTGCTTATTTGCAACAGGTTGCTGTGAACCTTAACGCTGAAAATCCACAATCACTGGATCAACTTGTTGAACACTTTAGCGTAACGCCTCTCAACCCAATGTTCCTCTTTGGGTTGCTACTTGGTGGTATGGTTTCGTTCTACTTCTGTGCATTAACAATGAGCGCGGTTGGCCGTTCGGCTGGCGCGATGGTTGAAGAAGTACGCCGCCAGTTTGCAATTATGCGCGTTCAACTTAAGAAAGATGGTGCTAGCGCAGAACTGATTGCCCACCCTGACCAGTGGCCTAACAAAATTATGGTAGGTAATCATACCTATCCTGATTATCCTGCTTGCGTTGAGATTAGCACACAGGCTGCTTTGAAGGAGATGGTTGTCCCATCTGTTCTGGCGATTGTTGTGCCGGCTGTTGTTGCAATTCTGTTCGGTGTTTCAGGTGTACTTGGTCTGTTGGCCGGTGCATTGGGAACTGGCTTCTCGCTTGCCATCATGATGGCAAACGCGGGTGGTGCTTGGGACAATGCTAAGAAATATGTTGAAGCAGGAAACCTTGGTGGCAAGGGGTCCGAAATTCATAAAGCGACCGTTGTGGGCGACACAGTAGGTGACCCCTTCAAAGATACATCTGGCCCAGCTCTTAACATTTTGATCAAGCTGATGTCAGTTGTTTCAGTCGTGTTGGCTGGTTTGACTGCCGCTATCGGCGACGGATTCGGTCTGCTCGGTATGTTGCTTGGTCTTGGATAAGCATTTCGCTTACATACAAAGTAGTTTTAGTTAGAAGTTAAAGTCCGCCACTGGCGGACTTTTTTCTGTAACTACTTCATCATTGGATATGGCCGAAAACGACGCTCAGCAAGAAGCTCCCTCCCTCCCTCACGCTAGCTGCCCCCATCGCGGGATGCCGCACGACAACGAAATCCGGCTGACTTATGCATCGCCTACGACGCACTGTTACAAGGCAGATCCTGCTTCCCCTGTGACGCTTGGGCATCAGATGTCATTTTGTTTGACGGAGCGTTGTGTGGATTGCCCTGTTTATAAACGTCGCGAGGAAGGCCCGTTACCTTTTGAGCTACAGTTAAAGGATAGTGAGATTGAATCGACGGGTTCTGGGGGATTTTGGCGTATTGCGTTGTTTTTAGCCGCTATTTTATTGATTGCGGGTCTTGTTTTCTTCTGGATGACAAGCGTGCGTGAGCAAGATGTTGTGCCAGATGAGACGGCGGTAGCTGTTGTTGAGGATGAGGGGGATTCGGCCGAAATTGTACCAACCCTCACCGCCACCAACACACCACAGCCAACCTTCACCTCCGTGATCGCATTGCCAACCGACATACCGACACTGTTGCCAACCGACACACCACAGCCAACCGACACACCACAGCCAACCGATACACCGACCCACACGCCAACGCCAACTAACACGCCCACGCCGACCGTTACACCAACGCCGACCAATACCCCCACGCCAACTAACACGCCGACGCCAACCATTACGCCAACACCAACCTACACACCGACGCCAACCAACACACCTACACCAACCAATACGCCACCGCCTGTCGTGTTTAATGTGTCGGTTCTTTTTGGACGCGTAAATATTCGACGCGGCCCAGGGGTGGATTATGTCACGTTGGAACAGCTTGGGGATGCTGGGGCGTTGTTGCAGGCGGTTGGCCGCACTGAAGATAATCAGTGGGTGCAAATTTGCTGTGTGGAAGATGGGAACGGTTGGGTTTCGGCCGATGTGGTTTCGGCCGAAGGCGGCGATATTGCAACGTTACGCCTTGCCGAGTTACCTCCAACGCTGGCTATTATTCAGGCGGAATTGCTCAATGTGCGTGCTGGCCCCCAAATTGCGTTTCAATCAATTGGGGAAGTTCCTGCGGGCGAAGCGTACGAAATCATCGCCCAAAATGAGCGTCAAGACTGGTATAAAATTTGCTGTGTAGAGGGTCAAGAAGGCTGGGTCTACAGTGAGTCTGTGACAGTTGATGGCGACCTCACCCGGATTCCTATTAATGCAGAGTAGGTGGGGAAAACGAGAATAGAGAATGAAGAATGAAGGAGAATATACTTCATTCTTCATATGTTTTGTTCTAAACGCTACCGTTCTCCAAACTCGCCTGTTTTCAAATTCAGCCCCCAAGCCTGTTGATTGGTGTCACTCAACAAAGCATTTTCATCATTAACCCAACTATCAAAGGTAAGCGGCAAACCAAAATGTTCGCGCAGCATTTCAGATGTGCCACTTTCTAAATCAACACGCATCAGCAGTTGATTCACGGCTTGGCACTCTGGCGTATCGACATACATAATCAGCAGAATTGATTCTTTGTTAGGTGTAAATTGAACCTGTTGAACATGCAGATCGGTGTTGTCGGTAAAGGAAAAAATCTGTCGCGCACGGCTATCTAATCGATACAGGTCAAAGCCCGTTTTGGTGCTAATTGCTAGCTGCGTTTGATCCTCAGTAAAGGCGAAGATCCCGTGATTTGGCAGAAGCCGGGTGTGGCTGCCATTTCTCAGGTTGAGACGCCATAACCCTTGGTTCTGAATGTATGGCATACAGCGGTCTGTGTCTGGTGTGGCGCGATAGGTGAAGAGCAACGCATCACTTGTCCAACGCAACGGCGCATAACTTCCAACCGTTGAATCCAGATTATAAAGGTCGTCGCGAACGCGCCAAGTTTGATTCCCGATACGTCGATGCAGCACAAATACTTGACGATATTTACCACCTGCAAAGCGGTTGGCCTCATGTTCTTCTGGCGCGTCGGGGTTAAAGACGTAAGCTGTCGCACCCCAAACTTGGTCAGGCGAAGAAAATTGTTCCTCTTTGGCAAGCGTAGCTGGATCTTGCACGGTGAAAATTCGCTGCCCCGAGTTACGATCGCTTTGAATCCAAAGCGAGTTAACCATTGTCACGGCGTCCGAAATATCTTCATCCGTCAGAGAATAGTCTCCAATAGCCTCAAGCGACATCCGAATATCAAAGCCATAAGCTTTGATGTCTGCGAGTCCGTCTACATCAGCAAAAATAATCTGATCGCGTCGTTCGCCATCGAACACGGCATAGGCATCAATCGTTTGGTTGAGTCCTGGGCTAAAGCGGCTGCTTTCGGTGAGGAATTGGGCATCCTCGCCTGGATTACAACCATCTTTTAGAACGCAGAGGTACGTGCCACGTGGCGCTGCGCGTAGCTCCAGCCGCGCTGCGCCACGCTCGACAAAGAGGTTGTACAGGTTGACCGTACGGATTTCCCAACCCTCTTGGAGGAAGAAGGCGGAAGGGACACCGCGACGGGTGTATGGGGCAACTTCGGCCGAAACGCTCAACTCCAAAGGCACAATTTGAAACCCAACGGCCCGTGTCGTGTCCGCCACATCAATGTTAATTGTCTGTTGAGTCGACGTGTCATACTGATGCGTCTTATGAACACCCTCAACCCACCGATCATAAATCAATGCATCGTCACCTGCCCAAACGGGGCCACCGCTCCCATTACCTAAATAAACTTGTTGATATGGTTCTGCACTGTTGACTAGCCACAAACCGCTTTCCCAAGGGAAACGGGACGCAACATCAACTGCTAGCCAACTGCCGTTTGGTTGCCAAACAGCAGCGGTCGGCCAGCCACCCATCGAGGGAAGCATAACGGACAGTAATTGACGAGGGTTGTCTGGATTGTTTAAAACCAACGCGACTTGTTCGCTGTCCGTTTGTTTAATCCACCATGCAACCTGACCATCGCTAGAGATTGCAGGGCTATAGGCTGAGCTATCGTTGGGAACCGCGCCAAGGTTGAGTAACGTTTCGGCCGAAGTTGGCTGCAATGCGCCATTTTCCCATAAATACAACTGTGGCTCAGACGCGGCCACACTGTAAACTGCCCGCCCATTTTTCGCTGTGGGTGGGGAGGTCATCAAATTTTCTGTGTCAATTAATGTGAGCGTGTTGTTAACCGTGTCTAACAAAGCAGGATGGCCTGCATTAGGACCTTCATCCGCTTGCTCATTCCAGACGCCGATAATGGCTGTGCCACCATCTAGCCAGCTTGCGCCTGCATGAGCAAGCTGGATCCCTTCGCCCAATGCCATTGGACGTTGTTCACCTGTTGCAAACTCAACGAGTGCTAGCGTTGAACGGTCAGCATCAAACAGTAGCGCCCGATCGACAGACGGGTTGATCGAATATGTGCCGTCATGTGTGAAAAGCGTACTAGCAGTTCCCGAAGGACTTACCTGCGAGATAGTTGTGCCATCTTGCACAACCGCGCCACGTGGCTGCGTATTTTGTAACAGAGTCGGATTTCCCTGAAATTCTGAATAATCGATCAGAACACCAGCGACAGCGAAGTCGTTTAGACCGCGCTCAACAATGTAAACGATCCCGTTGGCACGCCCATCGACGCCCCAACCGCTGCTTGCTAGTTGTGAGACAAGCGGGAACTCACCCTGATAATAGGAAGTGGTGTCTACATGGTTCGGAACTGGAACATTGAAGCGGATTAGGTCGCCGCTTGGTAAATAGTCGCTGGCGAGAAGCTTCTGTGCCTCTTCGGCCGAAACCATTTCGGTTGCAAACGGCCGAACACCATAAAACGAATTGTCAACGAGTGGAACCGCTGACCAATTACCCTCGCGAAGGGTAATTTTCAACTGGTCGATAAAGTTTCCCAGTATTGCTTCAGGTGATTGTGCCTCTAGCGCTGCTTCTGCTAAATCATCTGAGACACCGCCTAAAATATCAATGGGCGGTGGGGTCGGTCTTGGGGTGGATGTTGAACGTGGTACGAGCGTATTGACGGGTACTACTGTAGCTTCTTCATTAGAGCTATCACAGGCAACCAACAACAAGCCAACCAAAGTGGTTAAGACAAATAAAACAAATAAATCTTTTTTCATGGTGAATCAGTCGCCAAAGCCATAGGGGCATGCGCAACTCTATATTATGCCAGTGGTATGCTTTTTACTCAATA
>JBMZDF010000277.1:0-8091 GCA_049614105.1 Promineifilaceae bacterium (SeqCode) | reverse complement strand
AATTTTCAGCACTCTTCATATAATAGGTGGATGGTTGACGTTCCGTCTGTCGACCATGTCGCTTGTAGTATATGTGTTGCTATGTTGTTCAATTCCGCAGCTAATAATAATTGAAACTTAGGTTGTAAACGTATCCAGCTTAAGGAAGCATAGTGCGCTAGATTGAAATCAGAGAGACCCTCATTATTTAGGGGTTAGACAAATTAAACAAAACAACAGATCCCAATCTGATTTCAGTAGAATTCTTAAGGAGATCATTATGATGAAGAAGATATTCGTCGCTGTAATAGCACTGCTCTTGTTACTTGCTGCTTGTAACAGTGAGCCTGTAGAAGTGATTAAGGAAGTCGAAGTCATTAAAGAAGTCGAAGTCGAAGTTCCTGTCGAAGTCGAAGTCGTTAAAGAAATCGAAGTCCCTGTTGAAGTTGAAGTTGTTCAAGAACTTGAAGTCCCAGTGACTGTTGAGGTTGAGGTTGAGGTTGTTGTTGAAGCGACACCAGTTCCAGTAAACCGCAACGGCGCATGGGTAGACACAGTAATCGTCGTTGAAGAGCCAAATGCTGATGCAGCGGTTAGCCGCCTAGAAGCTGGTGACATCGACGTATTTGCAGATGACATTGGTAACCCAAGCACATTTGCTCGTCTTCAAGGAATTGACTCAATTCAGTCAGTTCAATCATTCGGTCTCTACTACGAAATCACTTTCAACCCTGCTTCTTGTGCAGACGAAGGCGTACTCAACCCATTTGCAAACGCAAATATCCGTTCTGCAATGAACGTATTGGTTGATCGCGACTTCATCGCTTCTGAAATTATGGGCGGTTTGGCAACACCACGTTATGTTGCTATCAACGCTGCATCGGCCGATCGTGGTCGTTTTGCTGCTGACATCCGCGCAATCGAAGCACAATATGCTTACGACAAAGATGCTGCTGCTGCTGCCATCGCAACCGAAATGGAAGCGGCTGGTGCAACAATGGAAGACGGCACATGGATGTTCAACGGTGAACCTGTTGAATTGACTGGTCTGATCCGTACAGAAGATCAACGTACTGAGATTGGTGACTATGTTGCTAATCAGCTTGAAGACATCGGTTTTGCTGTAAACCGTGACTACAAGAGCTCATCAGAAGCGTCTCCAATTTGGTTGCGTGGCGAACCTTCTGATTGTGAATTCAACTACTACACTGGTGGTTGGATATCTACCGCAATTAGCCGTGACGCTGGTGGTAACTTCCAGTTCTTCCAGACCGCAGCTGGCCTGCCATTCCCACTCTTCCAAGCATACGAAAACTCTGATGCGTTTGCGACAGCTGCTCAACGTTTGAACGACAATGATTTCGCAACGCTCGACGAACGTGCGGAACTGTTCAACGAAATTTTGCCGCTTTCACTCGAAGAATCACAACGCATTTGGTTGGTTGACCTGCAATCTGCATGGCCATATCGCCAAGAAATCTCACTCTCTGCTGACCTCTCTGGTGGTATCAGCGGTTCACGCTTCTGGCCATACACCCTCCGTATCGGCGAACAAGTTGGTGGCTCTGTCACAATGGCTATGCCAAGCATCTTGACGGAAGCATGGAACCCAATTGCTGGTTCTAACTGGATTTTTGACCAATCATTGATCCGCGCAACTGGCGATGCTGGTACGCTCCCAGATCCACACACTGGCTTGCAGATTCCGCAACGCATCGAATCTGGTGTTGTAACTGTTCAAGAAGATCTGCCAGTTGGTAAGACACTTGACTGGGTTGGTCTTGAAAAAGTTGCTGAAATCACCGTTCCAGACGACGCATGGGTCGATTGGGATGCTGAAGCACAAGTATTCATTACTGCTGCTGAGAAATACACCGAAACGCAAACAGCGTTGTTGAAGAGCACTGTCACCTATCCAGCTGACATGTTCGACACTATCACCTGGCATGATGGCAGCCCACTTAGCCCAGCCGACTTTGTCATGTCAATGATTTTGACATTCGACCAAGCTAAAGAAGCTAGCGCCATCTATGACGAAGCACAAGTTGCGGCGTTTGACTCATTCATCGGTACATTCAAAGGTATGCGCGTTGTCTCTGTTGACCCGCTAACCATTGAGCACTATACCGACGCATGGTCACTCGATGCTGAAAACGGTGTTGCTACATGGTGGCCACAGTACAACCAAGGTGAAGGTGCATGGCACAATCTCGCTATTGGTATCTTGGCTGAATCTGCTGGTTTGACTGCATTCTCTGCTGACAAATCAACAACGGCTGAAATCGAGCACATGAGCTATGTTTCAGGCCCAACGCTTGAAATCTTGGGCGACGTGCTCAACGGTAACGAAGAAGCTGAAACGGCTGGCGCACTCGCTGATGCTTACATTCCATATGCAGCAACTTTGGGTCAATTTGTTTCGGCCGAAGAAGCAACCGCACGCTACGAAAACCTGTCAGAATGGAACCGCACCCGTGGTCACTTCTGGGTAGGTACTGGCCCATTCTTCTTGCAACGCGCCTTCCCAGTTGAAGGTAACGTGATTCTGCAACGCAACACATCATATGTTGATGCTGCAAACAAATGGGATCGCTTTGCTGCTCCAGCCATCGCAGACGTTGAAATCGACGGCCCAGGCCGCGTAACAAATGGTGAAGAAGCAATCTTCGACATCATTGTTACATTCGACGAACAACCATACCCAATGGCAGACATCAGCGAAGTAACCTACTTGCTGTTCGATGCAACTGGCGCATTGGTTGGCCAAGGTTCTGCTGACGCAGCGGCCGATGGTCTCTGGCAAGTTACGCTTGGTGAAGATGCAACTGCCGAACTCGAAGCTGGCTCTAGCCGCCTCGAAATCGTTGTTGTTTCTAAGCGCGTTGCGCTCCCAAGCCTTGCATCGCTTGAATTTGTCGCTTCTCCATAAGCTTTTGTGAACTGATTAAAGTGCAGGTGATTTTTCATCTGCACTTAGTCAGTCTGATGTGGAAGGATAAATGTTTGTATCGAACATTTATCCTTTCTTTCAATAGCCTGCTTGTATGTAGGTGAAACCAGTGGGGTATTTGGTGTTGGGCAAATGCTCAACGCCAAGCATCTCACCATCAAAATAAACTGGCCGTAGCTTGCGACTGTCCGCTATTTGCAGACAGCTTACATACGGCATGCTGTATAAGCACTTTCGAGGTATTTAGCGTTAGAGGCACCGCTGAGTTTGTGAATCGCGCATACGTGTGGCCCTCGCTAGCAAAAACATTATGGCACAACATGCAGCCCCCCTTGAGACAGGTAATTCTCCAGATATAGAAAGAGCGTCAACACAGGCGCGTAACCAAACGATTGTGCGACTGATCAGCTATGTAGGCATACGCCTGCTAGCGGCATTAGCAACCGTGACAATTGGCGTGTACCTCACCGTGCTCATTGCGAATATGGGTGGCGCACTTGATGATATTCGCCGCGCCCAGATTCAGGAAGGTGTTGCAACATTTGTTTCACTTGCTGTGCAAACAGATCCCAATATTCGGGCAATGTCAACGGAGCAACGCAACGATTTAATCGCCCAGCAGGTCGCTTTACAAGAAAAGAGATTTGGGCTTGATCAACCTTTTGTTATTCGCAGCTTCCGTTCACTTTGGGCAGCCATGACGCTAAATCTTGGGTTTGCAGACAATATGGTCAGCGACGCAGGATCGAGACAGGTGCGGCTGATTATTCTTGAACGGCTACCGGCGACGCTAGTGCTATTTGGCACAGCGTATCTGCTCTTGTTTTTCTTAACGTTGTTTGGTGGGCTGGCGCTGTCAAGGCAGTATGGCAGTTGGCTAGACAAGGGGGTGATTGCACTTGCACCAACCTCCGCCGCCCCCGCTTGGTTTTATGCGCTTTTCCTGATTTTGATTTTCGCCTCGCTGCTTAACTGGCTCCCCTTCGGAGGCATGGTCTCTGCACCACCACCTGAGACGATGGGGGCTTATGCGCTGTCTTTGGGCAGACACATGATTTTGCCCGTAGCCGCAATCATTATCAACGCCATTTTTAGTGGTATCTATGGTCAACGTACGTTCTTCTTGGCATTTGCCAGTGAGGATTATGTTGATATGGCTAAGGCGAAAGGCCTTTCAAACCAAGTGATTGAGCGTCGTTATGTTCTTCGCCCAACGTTACCGCCTATCATCACCTCATTTGCCTTCACACTTTTATCATTGTGGGGTGGGGCGATTATTCTGGAAAATGTAATCAATTGGCCAGGTTTGGGTGGGACTTACGGGCAGGCGATTGGTAACTTTGATACGGCTGTTGTCGTGTCACTAGTTGTTGTTGATGCCTATCTACTGACATTCACCTTGTTTATTTTAGATATTTTGTACGCGGTAGTCGATCCGCGCGTTCGTGTTGGCGAAGGGAGTAACGGCCGATGAGTAATGCTTGGAGACAGCTACGTCAATATCCTTCGGCTATTGCGGGCTTGGTTATTATTTTGTTTTTTGTTGGGATTGCGATTTACACTGTAATTGCGATTCCATACCCTGAGGCGCTCAAATTGTGGCGTGGTGGGGAAGAGGTTGTGGCGCAAAATCCACGAAACGCTCGTCCTATCTGGTTCAATTGGTTTGCGCGTGAGGATTTACCGCCAACTGTTATTCTTGACAGTCGAGAGGATGGGGTTGCCGAGCTTGAGTTCAATGAAATTTCGGCCGATATTGATGAAAAAATCATCACCATGTCGTTCGACTACGACTACAGCACATTCCTCCCAGAACTCGCATTCTTTATTAATGCGGAGTTTGAGGAAAAGCAGCCCTTCCTAGAGATTACTTGGATCACGCCAGATGGTCGCGAGCTTCGCGCTGGGGAAGTAACGCCCGGCTCAAATGAACTGTATCGTCCTACGCTGGATGAGCGTGTGATGCGTCGTATTGATGCGAGAACGGCTGAGGTTGGGTTCTTTATGACGCCTGATGCGGCCGAAGAAACCCCCCTCCGAGGAACCTATCAAGTACGCATCGCAGGTCTTTTGTTTGAAGAAGACACCGATTTTGATGTGCGGCTTGTGATGTACGGTGCGGTTCACGGCACGGCTGGAACAGACCATCTGCGACGCGATCTATCGGTTGCCCTACTGTGGGGAACACCGATCGCGATGGCATTCGGCCTTGTTGCGGCTATCTTCATCACAATCGCAAACATGACGCTTGCGGCGCTCAGCGTTTGGTATGGTGGGACTGTTGATACTGTTATTCAACGCATTACAGATGTGAACTTAATTTTGCCCGGCTTACCGATCCTTATTTTGATTGGAACGCTCTATTCGCGCAGCATCTGGATTATTCTAGGTGTTGTTATCGGGCTAGGGATTTTTGGGGGTGGTATCAAAACCTACCGCTCTATTTTCCTACAAACGCGCGAACTACCATATATTGAAGCTGCACAAGCTTATGGCGCTAGCAGCACGCGCATTATCTTCCGCTATCTAATCCCGCGCGTCATCCCTTTGATGATTCCAACGCTGGTAACAGCCGTACCCGGATTTGTATTTACGGAGGCCTCGCTTGCAGTACTTGGTCTTGGTGATCCTGTTCTGCCAACATGGGGTAAAGTGATCGAAAACGCCCGAACACAAGGCGCACTGTTCAACGGCTATTACTATTGGATGTTAGAGCCAGCCGTTTTGATGATGCTGGTTGGGGTTGGTTTCGCATTGGTTGGGTTCGCCCTCGACCGTATCTTCAACCCAAGATTGCGGGAGATTTAACAAGATGAAAAAGACAAAGCATAAGGAGCTTTTGACGGTTCGGGATCTAAAGCTTCACTTCCGCGTCAAAGGCGGCACAGTTCAAGCGGTTGATGGGGTTGACTTTGACCTTCCAACAAATCAGGCGACCGTTATTCTAGGCGAGTCGGGCTGCGGTAAAAGTTCGCTAGCAAAAGCGGTTCTACGCTTGCTGCCGCGTAATGTCGGCCATTATTCAGGCGAAGTATTCCTTGATGACCTCAATATTATGGGGTTGTCTGATGAGGAATTCCGCCAGCAGATTCGTTGGAAGCGCATTTCAATGGTTCCTCAAGCCGCGCTAAACTCGCTCAATCCCGTGATGCGGGTTGGCGATCAGGTGGCTGAGCCGATTTTGATCGATAACCGCTACACCAAAGCTGAGGCGATGGAACTGGCGCTTGAAAAGTTTGATGAGGTTGGGGTTCCGGCCGATTTTCTCTATCGGTATGCTTTTGAGCTGAGTGGTGGCATGCGCCAACGTGTTGCCATCGCGATGTCGCTCATCACAGAGCCGCAAATGGTGTTGCTCGACGAGCCAACTTCGGCGCTTGATGTGTTAACGCAGGCCAATATTATGAACCTGCTCAAGCGCTTCAAGGCGGAGAAAAACACCAGCTTTATTTTAATCACCCATGATATTGCGACCTCTAGCGAACTAGCTGACAACATTGCAGTTATGTACGCGGGGCAAATTGTTGAAATTAGCGATGCGCGTAATTTCTTCTCGCAACCGCTGCACCCATATTCTGGTGCGTTGATGGCAAGTGTTCCTCGCTTGCGTAGTGATGTCCAACCCGAATTTATCTCCGGTCAGCCGCCTAGTTTGCTGTCCCCACCCACTGGCTGTCGCTTTGCTGCTCGCTGCCCCGCCCGTTTCTCGCGCTGTTCAGATGAACCGCCTATGTTTGAAGTAAACGATGGTCGGAAAGTAAAATGCTGGCTGCATGAATCAGATGCTGTGTCTAGCAATTCAAAGAGCGGGGAGAAGATGTATGCTAAAAATTGATGATCTACACGTATGGTATGAGCTAAGGCGGTTTGGGTTTGGTCACGCTGGCTATGTTCGTGCGGTTGATGGTGTTTCGTTTGAACTGAAACAAGGCGAAGCGATTGCCTGTGTAGGCGAAAGCGGTTGCGGCAAGTCTAGTTTGATGAAGACGATTTTGCGTCTGAATCGGCCGACAAAAGGCACAATCGAGTTTGAAGGCATGGACGTTGGATCGCTGTCTGGCGAGGCACTGCGCAACTATCGTTCGCAGGTTGGCTACATTCAGCAGGATCCATTTGGGGCGCTTGCGCCTTTCATGACGATTCAACGCACCTTAGAAGAACCGCTCATCATCAATGGTGTGAGTGATCCGGCCGAACGCCTGCGCCGCATCCACAAAATCATGGAAGAGGTCAAACTGACCCCCGTTGATGAAGTGCTGGGCAAGTTCCCGCATATGCTCAGTGGTGGACAGCAGCAGCGCGTTGTGATTGCGCGTGCGATGATTTTGGAGCCGCGCCTGCTTGTGGCTGATGAGCCTGTGTCGATGCTTGATGCATCGGTGCGCGTTGAGATTCTAAAGCTGCTGCGTGGTTTGCAAGAGAAACATAATCTTGCGGTTGTCTACATCACACATGATCTGTCAACCGTCCGCTACTTCTCTGAATACATTTTTGTTATGTATGCTGGGCAGATTGTAGAATTTTCGCCGATTGAGGAACTGCTCCAAAATCCTGTGCATCCGTACACGCAAGCGTTGCTTGAGGCATCAAGCGATCCTGATGCGGACAATGCGCTTGAATATCGTGAGATCCCACCTGGTGAACCGCCAAGCTTGGTGAACCCGCCTTCTGGCTGTCGATTCCACCCACGTTGCCGCTTTGCGATCAAGGGCAAATGTGATGTCGATATGCCGAAACCGATGCAGGTAAGCGAAAAGCATTTAGCGGCTTGCTGGCTTGTTGAAGAGGCTTAGAAAATGCAGCATCACCACAAAATTCTATTGATTGCGACAGTCTTGCTGTTTTGTGGGGCTGGATTTCCATTTTTGATGATTCTCAAGGTGTTCCCCACAACCTTTTGGTTGAGTATTCTCTCCTACGCCGCCTCTGTTGTTGGGTTTGTACTCGGTATTTATGGCGTCACGACGCTGGTACTGCGTAGAAAGGAAACCCGCGAATGGGAAGATTGGCGTAATGGGAATGGTTACTAATCGGTTGGTGACGAGGGTACTACTGTGTAGAAAAGAAACCCGCGAATGGGAAGATTGGCGTAATGGGGATGATTACGAATCGGTTGGTGACGAGGGTACTACTGTGTAGAAAAGAAACCCGCGAATGGGAAG
>JBMZDF010000276.1:0-8130 GCA_049614105.1 Promineifilaceae bacterium (SeqCode) | reverse complement strand
ACAGATTTTTTGCAAATAGAGACATGATTTCGGCCGAAATCTCTAGAAAGCCTACAAGAACTCTATAATCTACATGCTAATACACTTACATTCTATCATATGTCTCTAGTACCATTCCAAAAAAATCAGTGGTCCTTTGAAATTTGTTGTTTGACTGCTATTTATGATGGAGGATTATAATGTTACGACGGAAAATTATTTCGATTTTAATTGCATTTATTATGATTATCCCTGTAATGAGTATCGCCGCACAATCGTCGGCTGTTGCTCATTCACACCCTGACCTGCTCTCATCCTACATAGAGGATAATCCCAGCAATGACCCCCCTTGGCGTAAGTTTTTCTTGCAAAACGACCCAATTGATGGGCCAGAAGAGCCAAAGGTACTCGATTGTAGGAGTGGAACTTGTGTGACGGCGGATCAGCGAGAATCGATTTTGCAGAATGAAGCAGATAGCCCTGATCTGCTGGGAATTTATATATTGGCGTTTGATTCTGTAGTTGATGGAGACGGGGACCTTTCATACTATGAAAATCCAACAATTGACGCGATTGTTTCAGCATCTATAGACGCCCCTGAAAAGGAGGCGATTGTACTTATAGATTTAAATGGGTATGGAAACACATATATCATGCAGATTCGCGATGGGGCTGTTACTATCCACTTTGGACTACCCAATAGTTTAGGAGAACTCCAGTACAATTTGCGTGAGTATGACATGACAGATGGTGAACAGTTAGGGGGATTTTTGCGTTGGGTGCGAACTACATATCCGACGGATATAAAGAAAACGCTGACCTATGTTGGGAATAATACTTATCTGATGCCCGAAACAGATATTGCTAATTTGCAGCCATCAGCAAATAATTCGGCACCCTCCTATTGGAGGACTGACCCCATATACACCGATCAGACTCCAGAAGGGGTAATTTCCCCTTATGATATGGCCACCGCCCTTGCAAGAGGCACAGAGAACGGCACATATCCGATTCAAGTGCTGGATTTAACCTATGGTTTCTCGGCTTCAATCGAAACGTTTTACGAAATGAGCGATCTACGCGTGGGGCAGACACAACCCTATGCTGAAATGATGGTAGGGTCGGCCATCGCGATTGATTTCGTTCCTTATATGTTAGGGTCTGCGTTTGCCGCATTTGATACTGGTGATGATAGTGCAACGCTGGCTAACAAACTGATTGAAACCTATGATGACGTTTTGAACGATATTGACTACTCTGATGGCAATAATGATGTCGAGCATCCACGCATCTTAGTGGCCGTTGATAGCAAATACGTCCCACAGTTAAAACGAGCATTAGATGAAGTTGCCTATTGGATAGTAAGCGATTGGGATCGTGATGTATTGTTGGCAAGCTATATGAGTGCTGCCAAATATGATACTGATATTTGTGAACCCGATGGGCTGTTAGCGTCTCCCGACGCGCTTGTGGACGTGAGAGCGTTTATGCAGTCGTTATTGATGAACTATTACGGTACGTCGATGGGGATTGTAAATACAAGTAGTAGCGTATTGGGACTGTTGCCAAAGGTGGTTGTGGGCCAGACGGCAACGGCAGGCACGCCATGGCAAGTCGAGAATGCGGGTTATTGGGAGTTCCCTGGAGTTGGTATTTCTCAATTTATGCCGCTAATGTTTGACACCTATCAGGGTGCGCAATCCACACTATCCACACTGCCATTTCAGTATGGATTTTATACAGATGTGGTTGCGGCCGAGAACCCATCCCCTTATCGTTTTGTTCAGGGCGCTACATTTGGAGTGGGGTGGCATGATGTGTTGAATAAGTTCTGGGAAGAGTATGATGTTGAAACTGTCTTTTGCATGGCGTCTTTGTCCGTTATTGATCAATATGATGTCACAACACCGACACCGACACCGACAGACACGCTGACAGAAACACCCACAGCAACGGGTACAACGCCAGCACCTTTAGCAACGGCTACCAGCACAGAAACACCGATAGCAACAGACACGGCGACAGCAGCACCGACAGCAACAGACACGGCGACACCGACACCGACAGACACGGCGACAGCAGCACCGACAGCAACAGACACGGCGACACCGACACCTACGCCAACAGGTACAGAGACCGCAATACCAACAAGCACAGCAACGGCGACGCCAACACCTACAATAACAGCAACGGCACCGCCTACAACGACGCCAACACCCACAATAACAGCAACGACACCGCCCACAGCGACGCCAACAAATACAGCAACGGCAACGACACCGCCCACAGCGATGCCAACAAATACAGCAACGGCAACGCCCACAGTGACGCCAACAAATGCAGCGACAACGCAAACAGCAACAGCAACAGCAACAGCAACATCTACTACTTTCTCAGAGCCATGTAACGTAACGAACCCTCCTACAAGGCGTACACGTGCTCGGGCATCCTTCTATAGTACATTTCTGCCGATACTGATAGGTGAAGGGCAAAGTGGTGCGGTTGGAACACCTACGCCTGTCTCTATCTCTACTTCATTTCCGTCCAATGAGTATTTACCACCTATTCGGCTGCTTAGCCACAGACTACCAACAGAAAATGGGACTGGCAGAACATCTAACATACTGCCTGGTGATTCTGTATTTATGATCAAGTTTGACAGCGGTTTTGCGCTAGAGACAAGCTATACAATTTTTGTAACGGATGATTGTGTGCCAACAATTCTACGCGATGATGGTGTCGCACCCGATGAAGTTGCAGGTGATGGTATTTACTCGGCCGATTCAAGCCTAACCTCTGATGAGTTAGCCGCCGTCGAGATAAGTAATGATCCCATTGGTCGATTGCCAAATATCATTGACCATGACAAAGAGCTGATGATCCGAGATCTAGCCACAATCAATGATTTTGGCGATATGACGCGGCCAGGGCGATCATTTGATTTATGTGATGGCGTATCGAGCAACACACCAGCTGGGAATCCTGATGGCGTTTGGGCATTTAAGACGCTCATCATGAATATCGCTGGCACAACAGATGAAGCAATCGCTGCTGATTTTGTTGAGGATTGGTGGCGAACATGGGAAGGAAACCAAACTGTCGCAGGAATTAGCGATGTTGCCGCACCACGCCCAGTCGTTGATTCACAGATTCTTAGTCAATGGGCGAGGACGTCAGACGGTAAACTAGACCTTGATCGCGCACCGTTTCGACTGCTTGCCATTGTGCCTCGTCTCGATTTGCGTCGAACGCCGACCGATGTCATCCGTGGTTCGGCCGGCGAATTCCGTTTCGTATGGGGCGTTTTAAATCCTGTGAATTGTACACATGAACCATTTACTGTGATCTTTGAATATGGCATTCCTGCCAGTACATTGACACAGATTAAAGCGTGGGCAACCGATATACACTCGCTTCATGGATTATCCGGGGAGTCTTATAACCAACGATTAGAAGAAATATCTACCCGTATTACAGGGCTTGGTGTTGCGCCATTTAAACCAAACGGTAGTGCAATTAATCAAATTCGTACAAATGAGTTTTTAACTAACCCTTGGCAACTGCGAGAATTCGTTCTCGATGAAGCGGCATCAGGTGCGCTTAAACCGCTTAAGTTAACCACTGTTAAACAGACACCGCGTGATGGTTTGAATAATTCAGCAGAACTGGCGACATTTATTAATGACAATGAAAAGGATTTGATATGGGTTGATCCCCTTACGGGCCTACCTGCCCCATTCCATCAAATTCCTGACGCCATGATCGGTGTGAAATCTGATGAGAGCTTTTCTGGCTTTTGGAATGCGGGTGGTATTCTAAATTCTGAAGCAAGACATCAACTATCGCTCAATACATGTAGTGGGTGTCATACGGGTGAAACTGAAACGGTGTTCACAATGATTAAACCGCGCCCACGCGGGACGGCCGCAGAATTGGCTGGTTTCTTACAGGGGATTAATGTGGTGGATCCTGCCCCAGGTGTGACTACTGTGCGTCGTTTTAATGATCTGGAGCGGCGTGCACAGGACTTAGATTTTCTTCTAAAAGCAACACGCTATGAGTTATCTGTTTTTCAAGGGTTGATCTCACGGGAGCATTAAGTAGATCACAAAAACATTTTGACTGAGAAACGGTTGAACAATAAGCCGTTTCTCAGACTGATGGGCCGTTTTTGCAAAGCGCCACTTACAATTTTACTTTTAAGTATTTTTTGTGGCGCACTGAGTCGTGTGATTTCGGCCGAAAAATAAATAAGACCACAACTCTCTCTCATAAACCTTGTCCCTATTTAAACAATAGGGACATTTTTTTTGTGAATAGGGACATAGTTTCGGCCGAAATACGCCAAAAAACGTAAAAAATCTCTGATTAGACGTCTGATAAGCCTATACCCTAGCAAATGACTCTAGTACTATTCCCCAAACAATAAAAACGGTGTGTCACTGAAATCCGAAACTTATAATCTGACCACCAATGGAGTAGTATAGAATGTTACAAAAGCGAACTATTTCGATTTTAATTTTATTTATGATGATGTTACCTGCGGTAGGGTTAGCTGCACAACCGCTAACCCCTGAGCAACAAGCCGCCTTAATGTCGCGTCAAGCAGAAAACAACCTCGGACAAGATTGGCAGCTACGCCACACACTTCCAAATGGCCTCAATTTACTTAGTGTTACATGCCCGGCGGCCGAAATCTGTGTTGCTGTGGGTCAAGGCGGAACGCTGTTAAAAAGCATAGACGGTGGCACAACCTGGAACTCTGTAAGTTCAAACACATCGCAGCAACTAAATGGAGTCAGTTGTGAACTCAGCACGTGTATAGCAGTCGGAGAGGCTGGAACTGTGTTGCGAAGTACAGATGATGGGACGACTTGGGACGCGATCTATTCTGGAACGTCACGGTCATTACTTGGCGTCGAGTGTGGGGACAACGCCTGTATCATTGTTGGGCAGTCTGGAACTGTGTTGAGAAGTACAAATAATGGTGCAAACTGGTCATCGGCCTACTCTGCAACATCACAACTATTATATGGCGTCGAGTGTGGGGCCAGCGCCTGTATCATTGTTGGGCAGTCTGGAACTGTACTGAGAAGTACAAATAATGGTGCAAGCTGGTCATCGGTCTACTCTGGAACATCACGTTCACTGTATGGAATCGACTGTGGAATCAGCACATGTATCGCTGTTGGGCTGTCTGGAACGATAATGAGAAGCACAAACAGTGGTGCAAGCTGGTCTGCTGTGTCCTCTGGCGTGTCAGGATTTCTACAGGGGGTCGATTGTAGAGACGAAATATGTATTGCAGTAGGACAATCTGGAACGATATTGAGAAGTATCGACGGCGGTGTGAGCTGGACACCTGCTGTTTCTGGCTCATCACAACATTTATACGATATTAGCTGTGGTGCAGATGATACATGTGTGACAGTTGGAGGGTCTGGAACCATTTTGCAAAGTGGAGGAGAAGATGGTCCAGAGTTCTTAGGGATCTACATGTTAGCGTTTGATGGAGAGGTGAATAGTGCCAATAGCTTATCATCTTATCTCATCCCAACAATTGATGGGCTTGTAAACAGGTCTTCTAGTGAAGGTGATCATAAAGCAGCCATTGTGCTTGCGGATGGAAGC
This sequence comes from Promineifilaceae bacterium (SeqCode), assembly GCA_049614105.1. GTDB lineage: Bacteria > Chloroflexota > Anaerolineae > Promineifilales > Promineifilaceae > CALECP01. Next base: position 2,520 of record JBMZDF010000276.1, on the reverse strand, counting down.
GGAGCTGGAAATACACATATCTTAATGATTCGCAACGGTAATGTTGAAGTTATCGAGGGGTTGCCAAATGATGCTGGTGAGCTTCAGGCCGATTTACGCGAATATGATATGGCAGATGGCGAACAGTTAGGCAACTTTTTAAGTTGGGCGCGAGCGCAATATCCAACGGTCGCGAAAACAACCCTGAGCTATGTAGGACATGGCACTTATTTGATGCCCGAAACAGACATAGCGAATTTGCAAGCCCCTGCAAGTGATGTGCGTGAAGCTAACTCAGTCGTTACGTTGCCATCTTTCTGGGCAAGTAGCCCACATTACACAGATCATTCACCAGAAGGGATGATTTCTCCCTATGATTTGGCAGTTGCACTGGACAAGGGCACAGATAGTGGTGCAAATCCAATTCAAGTGCTCGACTTAACGCACTGTTTCTCGGCCTCAATCGAAGAGTTCTATGAACTGAGTGACCTGCGTGACGGGCAAACACAACCCTATGCGGAAATAATGGTGGGATCTCCCAATTATGTTTACTTTGCGCCCGATATGTTGGGGGATGCTTTTGCCGCGTTTGACACGAGTGACGATAGCACGGCGTTGGCCAATCAACTGATTGATACCTATGATGGTATTTTGGTGGACGCTGATGACTCTGACAACGAAGACGATTTTGTGCATCCACGTATCTTGGTGGCGGTTGATAGTGCGCGTGTGCCACAGTTAAAACAGGCGCTAGACGAAGTTGCCTATTGGATAGCACGCGATTGGGATCGTGACAAGCTGTTGGCAAGCTATGAAGATGCTGCTAAATATGATACTGATTTTTGTGAACCAGATGGGCAGCTATCCTCTCCTGACGCGCTTGTGGACGTGAGAGCGTTTATGCAGTCGTTACTAATGAACTACTCCTACACATCATGGGGGCTTGTGAATACAAGTAGTTCCGTGTTGGGATTGTTGCCGACGGTGGTTGTGGGTCGAACCGCGACAGGGGGAACGCCGTGGCAAATTGAAGGTGCAGAGCGTTGGGAATTCCCAGGAATTGGCATCTCCCAATTTATGCCGCTAGCGTTTGATACCTACGGTGATGATGCTCAACAGATGCTACCGTTCCAGTATGGATTCTATACAGATGTGGTTACGGATGAGAATCAGTTTCCTTATCGTTTTGTACAAGATTCTGCGTTTGGCGTTGGGTGGCACGATGTGCTGAACAAATTCTGGGAAGGGCATAATGTTGAGACAGCCTTTTGTGCCGTGCCGCTGCCTGCTACCGAGCAAGACGGCGAAATCACAATGGTTGCACTGCACGAACCATTTGCTGCTACGCTGAGTGTTGATGCACCAACTGTATTCTCAGTTATCGTAACGGTAGAAAATGAAATATTCAATTCGGTATTGCAAGTTAAGGTAAAAGACATGGCTGGTGATCTGTTATTTACAACAGAAATGGCCACTGGTTATCTGGAGGCGGGAACGCATGTCCTTGAGCTAGATGAAACATGGACGCCCTCAGCTGCGGCAGGTAGTCAATTAGTGACCATGATCGCAACAGCAGATGCAACCGACGTGATTCATGAATCAAATGAAGATGATAATGAGATTGAAGTTGAACACCCAGTGAGCAACACGTTTAATCGGCCGATTCTAACGGCTACCATTCCCCATCCATTTGTTACTGAAACCAGCCTCCCGTTGCAACTCAGTACATCATTCAGCGAGATTACATTTGCGCGGGCTGATGTCTATCAATATGATGCTGATGGTGTCTCTTTTCTGTCTGAACTTGTGTTTTTAGACCTTGACAATCCAGTTTTAGACTTGAGCAACCTGGTTGCTGGGCGCGTGTTGGTTCATGTATGGGCGTTCACGGGCAATGGGCCAGCGCAGCGTCATGCAACGCTCGCATTCAACTATGCGCCGACGACTACGCTCGACGTAGATGAACGGCATGATTATGTATGGGAGGCGCAAGCAGGTGAGGCGATGAATTTCCATCTTGAGACCGATGCGTCTAGTGATGATATTGAACTTTGTGTAGGTGCTCCGAACAATCGTTGGACAATGCGCTGTGGATCAGCTGTGGAAGTCACTGACGCTCGCTCTGGTGACTATCGAGTTGCGGTCTTTTCTCGAGGACAACAGGTAGAGTATCGTTTGGTTGCTGATTCAAGCAGCAGACAAGCGATTGTTGATGATGCGCAACTGACATATCGGCCGTTGCCATCACTGAGAGAGCCTGTTCCATGTGAATTTGAGCATCAAAACTGTGGACCCCGATCTGCGATTACTGGGGTTCAAATGGATGCTCAGCATGGAAACATGAAGCCTATATCGTTATTGGTTAGCGTTTTACTGATTCTAACTGTGGTGTACATGCGTGTGTGTCAACAAGCTCGCCGTCATGAGTAATTAGTAGGTTACAAATCGGCCGAAATTCACCCGTCATATAACTAAATTGTCAAGCCCTCACACAGATTGTGTGGGGGCTTGGTGCTTTCTGCGCTTTGATTCGGCCGAAAA
>JBMZDF010000275.1:0-8130 GCA_049614105.1 Promineifilaceae bacterium (SeqCode) | reverse complement strand
ACACCCTAAAAATCGTTCTTTTGTCATAATATTTTTTCATTGATTGGGAGAAAGCACCCTCCCTTAATCCCTCCCGAAGGGAGGGAGATCAGATTACTTTCCCTCTGGGGGAGGCTAGGTGAGGGGCTGCCAACGCCTCAAAATCCCAAATAGCCATACGCATATTATTGTGGCATTGTGCCTTCTGGTAGTGGGGTGACGTAATCTTGACCGTCACGTGCTTTATCAAAATCGACCTTTGCTTGCGCGAGTAGGTCGGCGTCGGTAAATAGTTCATACCCTGCTAGCGCCATCGCTTTAGAGGCCAGCAGCATCCCTTTGCTACCAATGCTGGAGCCAGATGAGACAACCGTTTGCCAACTGTGGCCTGGCGTGCCGAGCGGCCAGCAGGTGGTTGTGAGCTGCCCTGTGGGGGTAATCCAGCTAACGTCGCCCACTTCGGTTGAGCCACCCATGAGTGGGGGGGTGAGGCTGTGCGGCAGAATTCTTTCCCAAAGTGGATCGTCGCGATTTTCTGGTGCGACCGTGCCAGATATGGTTGATTTTTTCATCCACTCATACCCGTTCTGAACCGCGCCCGCTGGGAATGTGGCTTGCAGCTTTTTCGCAAACGCACGCTCTTGATCGGTGAAGCTCAATGCGCCAACTTCCTCCATCGACTTGTGCAGCAGGTCAGAGATAGCGCTGTTTGGCAGGACATCGTAGCAGCCTGTGATAAATTCAACATCATGGGTTGTTCCGCTCATCAACGCAGCCCCTTTTGCAATGTCTAAAATACGGGCGTAGATGTCATCGACTTGGTGGCGGTGTGGAGCGCGGACAAAGTACCAAACTTGTGCATAGGCTGGGACAACGTTTGGCGCTTGCCCACCGCTGGTGACGACGCAGTGGATACGCGACTCTTGTGGGATATGTTCGCGCAAATAGTTGACGCCAACATCCATCAGCATGACCCCATCGAGCGCACTGCGTCCCATGTGTGGCGCACCGCCCGCGTGGGCTGCAACCCCGTGAAAGTTGACTTTGAATGAGTTGAGCGCCAAGGATGAGCCGTTCCAAACGATGTTTGTGCTGCCGGGATGCCAGCTAATCGCGGCGTCGAGATCGTCAAAGACGCCACTACGCGCCATGTATGTTTTGCCGACGAGCGTTTCCTCGGCTGGGCAGCCATAAAAACGCAGGGTTCCGCTCACATTATTGGCTTCCATCGCCGCCTTGAGCGCCATCACAGACCCCATGCAGGCGGTTCCAAACAGATTATGTCCACAGCCATGCCCTGGGCCACCTGCTTCAATCGGTGATAGTTGTGTGTCAACGTTTTGCGACAGTCCGGGCAGCGCATCGTATTCGCCCAGATAGCCAATAATCGGGCTACCAGATCCCCAAGTGGCGATAAAGGCGGTGGGCATATCGCCTGCGCCCCACTCGACTGAGAAGCCAGCTTCTTCTAGTTCTTTAGCGAGTAAGGCGGATGCATACGTTTCTTGCAGCGCAACTTGGGGATGATCCCAAATATCTTTGGCAATGTAGGCTAGTTTTTCATCTTGATCGTTTATATGATTGAGAATAATCGCTTTTGCGTCCATGATTTGATTTCCTCTTTTAAGGTGCGGTTAGGGACATGATTGTATGCTACTATTGATGAATCATGTATTCATGAGTCAATGGAGGGTCATCTTTTTTCATTTTTGCGATAAAATCAGCGCAGAGGAAGTCATTTCCGTTATGGGGAATGCACTCTTACCTGTGAGGCAAATTGAAATTTTAGGCGGATTTTATGTCATCAGCAGTTCCAATTTATACAATCGGTTATGGGCCACATTCGGCCGAAAAAGTCCTCACCACACTACAACAGCACAATATCGCTTTTCTGATCGACATCCGCTCGACGCCATCCTCGCTGGCGCACCCCGACTTCGATCAACCCGCCTTAACCGCCCGCGCCAAGGCGGCTGGCTTGCGCTATCTGTTTATGGGGGAACAACTGGGTGAGAAACCAAAGGAGGCAAGCTGTTACGATCAGTTTGGACAGGTTGATTATGAGGTTGTTGGGCAACAAGCTTCGTTTTTGGCAGGAATCGGCCGAATTGAGAAAGCATTTCAACAGGGCCGCTCAGTCGCCCTGCTCAGCAGCGAAGCCGCGCCAGAGGTCAGCCACCGCAGCCAGCTAATCGGAGAGGCGCTTGCCAAGCGCCAAATTCCTGTTGTGCATATTGACGAAGACGGCAGCTTGCAACCCCACGCCGCGATCATGCAGCGTCCGCGCTACACTGACATGCCGTCGATGTTGACGGAGTCGCCACCTTTGGACGATTTCCCGTCGCCTGAAATAATGGAGCTGGCTGCTGAGGCGATGCATGCGCTGTTCGGCGGGTATGAAGATCCTGCTGGTGACAACACGCCGTCGATTAAGACGACGCCAACTGAAAAGGGCAACGTGCTGGGAACGCTCAAGCGGGTGTTTGGTTATGATAGTTTTCGGCCGAATCAGGCCCGCGTCATCGATAACATCCTCGCTAAAAAAGACAGCCTCGTTATCATGCCCACTGGCGGTGGTAAATCACTTTGCTATCAACTGCCCGCGCTGCACATGGACGGCCTCACCGTTGTCGTCTCACCCTTGATCTCGCTGATGCAGGATCAGGTTACGCAACTGCTCGGACTGGGCGTGCCGGCTACCTTTTTGAACAGCTCGCTGATGTCGCATGAATACCAAACGCGCATACGCGAAATTGAAGGGGGGCAAACAAAACTGCTCTATATGGCCCCTGAATCGCTGTTACGATCAAGTATTCTGCAAATGTTGGGCCGTGTGAACGTTGCCTGCCTGACCATTGATGAAGCGCACTGCATTTCATCATGGGGGCATGATTTTCGCCCTGAGTATCGGCGTTTGGTTGAGGTTCGTCACCAGTTCCCGAATGCGGTTTGTGTCGCGTTGACAGCCACGGCGACACCGCGCGTGCGTGAGGATATTCAACGGTCGCTACAGATTAGAAAGGGCAATCAATTTTTGTCGAGCTTTGATCGGCCGAATTTGCGCATTAACGTTCGTCCGCGTGAAAGTGAACTATTGCAAGTGGTCGAGTTTGTCAGCGACCATCAGGGCCAAAGCGGCATCATCTATTGCAGCACACGTAAGCGGGTCAATAAAATTGCATCGATGTTAAGCGAGCGCGGTGTCAACTGCCTGCCCTATCATGGCGGGATGGACAGCCGTATGCGGGCGAAAAATCAAGATCTGTTTATTCGTGATGATGTGCCGATTATTGTTGCCACCATTGCGTTTGGAATGGGAATTAACAAGCCAAATGTGCGTTGGGTGTTGCACGTCAATCTGCCGAAAAATGTCGAGAGCTACTATCAGGAAATCGGCCGAGCGGGGCGCGACGGACTACCCTCCGATTGTTTATTGCTGTTTAGCTACCAAGATATTACGCTACAGCGTCGGTTTATTGAACAGGGAAACCTTGATGAAGCCAGAGGACGCCTGAATCGGCTACAGGCGTTGACACGTTGGGCAGAGTCAGGCAAATGTCGTCGTATTGGTTTGTTGGGCTACTTTGGGGAAGAAATCACCGCGAGTTGTAACAACTGTGATAATTGCTTACGGGAGCCTGTGGCGGGGGAAGACATCACAATCTTGGCGCAAAAATTTCTTTCAACCGTGATTCGGGTGCGACAGAGATTTAGCTTAACGCACGTGGTTAAAGTGTTGCGTGGCTCAATGGCTCAAGCTGTAATTAAGTGGCAACATGACCAGCTTTCAACGCATGGGATCGGCCGTGATTTATCAGAGAAAGAGTGGAAGCATATTGGCAGACAGCTAATCGCCAATGATTATTTGGAACAGCAGGGCGAATATTCACAACTCGCTGTGACAATGCGTGGGCGAGCCGTCTTAAAAGGGGAGAAGGTTATCGGGACGCGGCTGGCGAAGAAGGCACGGGCGCGGGTTAAAGTTATAGAAACACGTGATTACGATCAAGTGTTGTTCCAGACATTGCGCAATTTGCGCAAGGTGCTGGCCGATGCAGCCAACGTGCCGCCTTACGCTGTTTTCTCTGATAAATCTTTGGCTGAGATGGCAATTTATTATCCGCATTCGATTGCCTCTTTCGGCCGAATTAGCGGCGTGGGTCAGAAAAAGCTGGCCCAGTATGCAGAAGAGTTCCTGCCACCCATTATCAACCACTGCGAGGCAAACAACTTGATGGAGCATCCGCAGCTTTCTGAGCGGCGCGAACAGGTACGTAAAGAGCGCGGGGTGAGCGCACGCTCTCAAGATGTGACTGAGCAATATGTTGCAGGCGCGACGATTGATCAACTGCAACACAAATATAATGTCAAACGGCAGACGATTATTTCCCATTTATCAAATATGGTAAAAGCGGGTGAGTCGTTGCCTGTTGAGCGGCTGCGCTCAGAGTCGCGCTTATCGGCCGATGTCCAAAATCGTGTGCTAGCCGCTTTTGCCGACAAGGGCGCACAGGCGTTGCGTCCTTTGCATGATTATTTCCGTAACCGCGTGTCGTATGAGGAGTTACATTTGCTGCGTGTGATATTTTGGGCGCGGCATGGGGTGAAATCGGCCGAACCTGCTCCCAATCAGGCAGAGGAGAGACTGTTTGAGCAATTACGTGCGTTAACTGCAAAGATTGCTCAGGAGAAAGCGGTTGCCCCTTTCACCATTTTTAGCACGCGCACGCTGCGAGCGATAGTGACACATATGCCGCGCACGCTGGCCGATTTTGAGCGCGTCGATGGTGTGGGGAGACAACGTACCACAAAATATGGCAAACAATATACGGAGCTAATCACAGCTTATGTTATGCGCCAACGAGGATAAAGTTTAGGGGGTAGGTTGGGTCAGAAAGGGAGAGCAGCTTTTTATTCAACGTGTTTCATCGTCTCTTCTGCTCTTGTCTTTAATCCTGTCACAAAGTTCACAAACGAGTCGGTGAGGTCGGGGATAGTTCGGCCGATGATTGGCAGCATCCAGCCCGTAAACTGCTCATGTGCTTTGAATTTGACCGTGCCATCACCTTGATCGTCAAGTGTAAACGTTCGCATGCCTGCAAACGCCCCCAGCGGCATGGCGCTGCTCCAAGTCATTTTTTTGCCCTTGGCGACAATATCAACCACCACAGGAAACGCTCTGTCGGGACTGATTTTAGTGTAGGCAGTAATTTTCTCACCCTGTGCAATTGTCCCTTCAAGGCGGATCATGCCAGGATCCCACTCGGGATAGCTTGCTGCATCAGTCAAGATAGCCCAAATCACTTCTGAAGAAGCAGCGATAGTTGTGCTTGCCATGAACTCTTTCATATGAATCTCCAGTGGGAATAGCGATTGAGTAGGCTAATTACAGCAGAAGTCACAAGCGGGAAAACGGTGAATAATTAACAGTGAACGGAGAATTGTGAATTATTTACCGTTTGCAAGTGCTGATTCGGACTCTACCCAACAATTTTTAACTGATCTAGCGTAATGGTTTGCGCTGGAGCCGTATCAACAGATCCGGTTAAATCGTAGTTCATTGCCCCATCAATCCGCACAGGCACAATCTCGCCAAGCGGTACTTCACCGGGTACAAAAACCAATCCGTCGATTTCAGGCGCGTCGCGATAGCTACGCCCAATTGAGATGCCGTCCCCGTATCCTTCGATTAAAACGGGCAGAACCTGACCGACAAGCGCCTGATTTTTTGCAAGCGAGATCGGCTGTTGTAGCGCCATCAGCGCGTCTAAACGTGCTGCTTTGACTTCTTCAGGCACGGGATTAGCCAGCAGGCCAGAAGGGGTTGAGGCTTCATACGAGTAGGTGAATGCGCCTACTCGATCAAACTGTAGGTCGCTGACAAAGGTTTTCAGCCCGTCAAATTCTTCATCCGTTTCGCCCGGATAGCCAACGATAAAGGTGGTGCGAATGGCAAGTTTTGGCATTGCCACACGCAATTTGTCAACCGTGCGATAAACCCAATCGATGTTGGCAGGACGGCGCATACGCTTGAGCGTTTCGCGGTGTCCGTGTTGCAACGGAATGTCGAGATAGGGCAAGATTTGCTCATTGCTTGCCATCACGTCAATCATTTCGTCGGTTACGTAGCCGGGATAGGCATACATGACCCGGATCCAAGGAATGTTGGGTGCAACCTCGACAAGCCCTTTGAGCAGTTTAGCAAAACCATTCTTCATGCCAATGTCATGCCCGTAGTCAGTTGTGTCCTGAGCAATTAGCATGATCTCCTGAACACCTGCATCCTGTAGACGCACCGCTTCATTGAGAATCGACTGATAAGGACGGCTGACGTGCGTTCCCTTGATCTCAGGAATGGCGCAAAAGGCGCAAGGACGGCGGCAACCATCTGAAATTTTTAGATAGGCACTTGCGCCCTGTACCGCCGCTCGTAGAACCCCACGCTCATCTGTGCCAACCGTTTTTGCCTCAACGGGCAAATGATAAAGTGGCTCAGGATGACGACGGCGGCGTAGCTTGTTGATGAAAGGAACAATATCCATCCAACGACGTGTGCCAATCACACCGTCTAGCCCTGGAACCCATTCGACGACCTCTGAGCCATAACGTTGCGCCATACAACCAGCCGCGATCACGAGTTGGTCTTTTCGCTTGTGGGCGACCAACTCGCGCAGCGCATCGATTGATTCTTGGCGTGCGCCTTCGACGAAACCACAGGTATTGACCATTAACACGCTTGCGTCGTTAACTTCTTGAACGCCGCGATAGCCCGCTTTGCCTAAGAGCGCCGCCATGCTTTCAGAGTCGACCGTATTTTTGCTACAGCCGAGGCTGAGCAGATAGAACTGCTTTTTTCTTTTTGCTTTAGACATGGAGACTACTGGCTGGTATTCCAGCTATATTCAAGTGCTTCTTGGCGCTCACCTAATCGGCCGAGAGAATTTTCATTAATCGTCACAAAGATCGCAAACGCATTCCCTGTGTTCACCGTCACGTTATCTTCGGCCGCAAACTCAAAGACCTCGCCCGTACGAGCTTGCCCTTGATACTGTTGCTCACCGTCCACTGTGATCTGGAGCCAAGCACGTTCTGTCAACTCTAGTTTGATGTTGATGATTTCGAGGTCGGTCAGGGTGGGCAGTTCGGGAATTGGCGTGGGGATGTCTTCATCAGCGACTTCACCACGTCCCGTTTCAACAACTAAACCACTTTCGGCCGGCGCAGTTTCATTGGTGCTGATATTGTCAACAATTTCAGAGACAGTTTGTTCTTCACTGTTAAAGATGCTGTCATAGCCTTCTCGCAGGCTATCCCCGCGCCCGTTCACTGCAAAGCGAGTGGCGACCAACCCGATCGCGATCAACAACGCGACGATCACAATAATCCGCAGCAGCGATTCGCTGTTTGCAGAGGATTGTTCTGGGTTGAGTTCAACGTTAACAGGGTTGAAGAAGGGGTTGGCGTTAGGGTCTTGGATGATTGTTTCGCCCGATTCGGCCGAAATAACACGCCCCCCACGACTGTTCGCGCTTGCCTGATAACTATCAAGCAAAGGCTGTGGGTCCAACTCTAGAAACTTTGCATAGTTGCGCAGATAACCCCGCACGTGAACCGGTGTTGGCAAGACATCATAACGCCCTTCTTCCAATGCCGTTAAATAACGGGACTGAATTTTGAGACGATCTTCTGCTCTGCTTAACGTATATCCCAGCTTTTCGCGCTGGTCACGCAAAATGTTTCCAACCTCATCCATAACACAAAAAGCGTAGAAACAACCAATTGCCTACTGTGTAGACATAGCCGCCTCTACGCCGAATCTAGAAATTCTAATGTTCTGATCGAGCTGTGCTGTGAAACGCCGATACAAATCGACGCTCCTAACTATTCAAAGTCCAATGCGTCAGCTGCCAGTTCTTCCATGCTGGAAAAGACTTCTTCGCCAACTTCAAGGTTTTCAGCCGCTGCCGCTGCTGCCGCTGCCGCTGCTGCTGCTTCAGCTTCGGCCGCTGCTAATGCTGCTGCCTCTGCTGCACCTTCTGCTTCAACCGTTACGGTGAAGTGTGGGATATGGTCTTTGTCCAAACGAACTGCGATGCTGTGTTCGCCCAGTTCGCGGATTGGCCCAGTTTCAATCTTGCGACGATCAACTTC
>JBMZDF010000274.1:0-8206 GCA_049614105.1 Promineifilaceae bacterium (SeqCode) | reverse complement strand
ACATGCCCCGATTGGCGAGTCTGAGCTGGGCAACATCTTGCGAGCTGCCAAGGGTAGCGAGACAGCCATTGTTTATCGCGTGCGTGAAAATCAGGAAGGACTCATCAAAATGGCGCTTGATTTGGGGGTTGATGGGGTATTTGTGCCGCGTATCAACAGCGCGGCCGAAGCGCAATCGGCCGTAAACGCCGCCAAATATCCCCCTCTTGGTCAGCGCGGCGTCGGCCCCTTACGTGCCTCCAACTATTATCAAAACGCAATCGACTATGTCACCAACGCCAACCGCGACGTGACGCTCATTCTACAAATTGAGCACAAGGATGCGATTGAAACGCTTGATCAGATTTTGCGCGTCAAAGGATACGATGCGCTTTACGTGGGGCCAGCCGACTTAAGCGCATCATACGGCGTTTTCCCCGACATTGGACATGAACACGTCATGGCGGCAATTGCGCGGGTGATGGCGTGGTGCGCCAAGTCGGGAATGCCATCGGGGATGGACACCAGCAGCGCCGCGCATCTCAGCCAGATGGCGAAGGCGGGCATGCAGGTTTTGACGTTGGGCGGTGATTTAGATTATTTGCTCAACGGTGCGCGTGCGCTTTCGGCCGAAATTCGATCCACCATCTAGCGAATAACTCAACCATCCAGCCGCAAAATCTCACGGGCGGCGCGAATGCCCGTCTCGTATGCCCCATGAACCGTGGCGTAGTAGGCTGGGTGGCTGGCCTCACCTGCAAAAAATAGTCGATCGCCAACTGGCTGCGCCAAGGTGCGTCGATCGGTCTTGTGCTGATCGATATGATTAAATGAGTAGCTGCCCTGTGAAAAGGGATCGCTTTCCCATCCTGTACGCACAATCTGTTCGGGCGCGGGAATCTCTCCAAAGCCGTTGTCACCAAAGATGCGCTGCATAACGGTCAGCGTTTGCTCTAATAAGTCTCCATCGCTCAACTGATTAATATGTTGGGCGCGTCGGCCTGAATGGTAAGCAACAATAATTGGCTCGCCTGTGTAGTAACCAATGTTTAGCCAAGCGTGGAATAGAGACGGTTCGCCCGTACTCATATAATTGAAGCGTTGCACGTCTTTAGGCCAATAAAACTTATCAAAACGCAGGGCGAGCTTTTCATAAGCGCCAAATCCGATGCGCTGAATCGCCTTTTTTTTTTCGGCCGAAAGCGGCGGTGAAAACGCAATCGCTCCCCCTTTCAACACCCCAAGCGGCACGGTGACCACAACTTGATCACATTCAAACGTTTCGGCCGAACTCACCACCCGCACCCCTGCGCTCGTCGTCTGAATCGCATGGACAGGTGTCGCCACGCGAATATCCAGTCCATGCGCCAGATGGTCCGTTATTTTGTTAAAACCACCGCCGTGTACTAATTCATCGCCGCCAGGCAGAGAGACATAGGTTTCATTATGTCCCCAAGCCAGTTCGTCCCAATCGGCCGCGCTCACATATTCGCTGCTAATCAGCGTGTGATATTTGAACCCTTGTTCCTGCGCAAGATTGAGCCCTTTCGGTTTTGGTAACCCATGTTCGATCCACTCCTTGAGCGTTCGCGCCTGTTCAGGTTGATCATACAGTTCAGACCCTCGCGCATGGTAGAGCGCCCCTAGCCCGCGCTGCAACCCATCGGCATAATCTGCCTGATTAAGCATCGACCCATCTTCATTATAAGCTTGCACCGCCGTGATTGAGCGATTGAGAAAATCAGTGTAGCCCATTTCGATGTTCAGGTCGCGTGCCAAGGGTGTCAACGGATTACCATAGTAGCCATGTATCCATGACGCGCCCAAATCGACTGATGCCCCCATTGACCGATTGGTGTGCGTGCGACCGCCAACGCGATCCCGTGCCTCTAGCACAATCACCTCAACCCCCGCTTCTTGCAGCGTTTTTGCCGCCATAATGCCAGCCATGCCAGCGCCAATTACAATTACTTTCCTTGCCATAAAAAGAGTCCTTTTTACTCAGAAGTTCCACTTCTTGAAGAAGCTGAACTTCTATGGTGGTAGAAACCTATCTGTGTAAGTCCTGCCCTCTGAGGTTCATTGATCGAAACTTTTTGTGATCTAATTAGGTCGTCTGCATCCTAACTTGCTAAAATCTCACGTGCGGCTCGCACGCCTGTCTCGTAAGCGCCGTGAACTGTTCCAAGAAATGTGGCGTGCGTTGCCTCGCCAGCAAAAAACAGCTTGCCATCAACAGGCTTGCCCAGGTTTGTTCGATCGTCTGCCTGCTGCCCCACTTTATCAAACGAATAGCTGCCCTGTGCAAAGCGATCTTTGGCCCAGCCTGTGCGTACAAAACCAGTGGGGGCTGGCATATCGCCAAACATCTTGGTCACAACGTCCATCGCCCGCTCAATTAGCTCACCATCTGACCAGCTATTGACTTTCTCGGCGTGGCTGCCTGTCAAATAGGCGGCCAAAATCGGAACGCCGCAATAAACGCCAGGGTTGCTCCATGAGGAAAAATACTGTTTCCCGTCGTCGGGAATGTACATAAACTGCTCTTTTTCTTTTGGCCAATAGAAGTCGTCAAAGCGCAGCAGCAGTTTTTCAGCTTTGCCAAACCCAATGCGCTGAATGGCGTCCTGTTTTTCTTGTGGGAGCGGTGGGTTAAAATGAATGTGGTCTGCTTTGAGGACGCCAAGCGGGACGGTGATGACGACTTGATCGGCGGTGTAAATGCCTTTGTTTGTTTGGAGGGTGACTTTTTCGGCCGAATAATCCACCCCCTCAACCACAACCCCCGTCTCTATCGTCAACGTCGCAGCCAGTCCATCCGTTATCTGATTGTATCCTCCGCCAAAAAGCAGCACATCCCCCCCTGGCAGATCGACAAAATTATCATGCATCCCCGCGTCCGCCTCGTTTGCATCGGTCGCGTCCCACAATTCGGGGCTAATTAGTTGCGTGTAATAAAACGCCTGCCGCTCAACTTCGCTCAGCGGCTCGGCCTGTGCCAAACAGTAAGCGGCAATCTCACCCACCGACTTGAGCGAGTCAGGCAGCGGGTCAACTAGTTGCGACCCATGTTGATAGGCAAGCAGTGAGGCGGCATGGGCGCGACCCGCCTGAAATGCGGTCATATCGATCGGCGTGCCATCTTCAGCATACGCTTGCGAGTACTCTTTGTGCCGTTCGGCCAAATCATTATTTGCACCTTCCACGCCAAACGCTTCACGCCACGGCGTCAGCGGGTTTCCAATCGGGCCGTGAATCCACGCCGCACCGAGATCGACAGACGTACCCAGTGACCAATCGGTCTTGGTGCGTCCGCCAACGCGCTCACGCGCTTCAAGCACCGTCACGTCACAACCTGCTTCCGTCAACGTTCGTGCAGCCATAATACCCGACATACCTGCACCAATCACAACAACTTTGCTGTTTATGCTCATTCGTTTTTTTGTCTTGGGTTCACTGTTTATCATTCTGTGCAACAATTTTGACAGTCGCCCCCACACCTTCAAGCTGTGCAGCAGCATGTGTTGCGTAGCTTTTTGATATGCCGTGCAGAATTGTAGAGGGGGGCGTATCAGCTAATTCTTTGGATTCCCGCAGTCCAAATTCCGTTAAAATACGAATTTGTTTGATTACATTAATTTTTCTAGAGCCTGTACTTTGCAACACAAGGGTATAGTTACCCGCAGTCCGCTGCACCTTAGCAGGTTCAACTAGCTGTTCACAATGCTTGCAAACCTTGCTCTCCGTCGGAATAAGTCTCAGACAATTTGGACAGTCACGAACGGAGTGACGCCCTGGCATCGGCTCATTTAGCGTCAAAACAACGCCTGTTCCACCACTTTCAAATGCTGTCTCATGTTGCAATGCCATCCCATGCAGCGTAATAACGACGCTGGCCCCAACGCTTTCTAGCAAAGAATAAGCGTACATTGCATCGTTCTTTGAAATGCCAGAAATAACTGTAGAAGGGACTGTATCAACTAATTCTTTGGATTCTCGCAACCCTAATTTCGTTAAGGCGCGGATTTGCTTGATTACGTTGATTTTTTTCAAACCCGCAGATCGCAATTCAACACCATAATCGCCAGATGTTCGCTGTAATGGTTTAGGCGCGATTTTGTCTTCTGCATTCGCGACGGCATCCTGCTGTGCTAAATACGCGACAAACCCGATATAAACGCCTGCAATGGCTAAGATGGTAAATATCATTGCGCCGACAGGCCAGCCTGTAAACATCCAAACGAGTATTGTGAAAAAGATCAGGACAAATGCCAATCGACCAAGAAATTTAATTGTAGCGTCAGAGGATTTCATTTTGTTTTTACCCTAGCAATCAAGTTCAGATCTGTTTTTCGTACACAATTCGGCCGTTGCAGATCGTGATTTCGGCCGAAATATCCTTCAGCTTCGCCGCCTCAAGCGCAAAAATATTGTCGCTCAATAGCACCAAATCAGCCAGCATCCCAACCTTGATTTGCCCCTTCACATCTTCCTGAAACTCCGTCCACGCCGCATCGGCCGTGTAGGCGCGAATCGCTTCCTCTAACGTTTGCGTCTGATCTTTACCGTCCTCAGACAGCGGCTTGCGAGTCACCGTACCCCAAATTGCGGGGTACGGATCGGCGGTTACCACAGGCCAATCGCTGCCAAAAGCGATTTTCGCGTCCGCATCACGCAACGCACGCCAAGCAAATGCACGGTCATATTCCGCATCGTAGATCCGTTGCAACCACACATCGCCATCTTCTAGGCCGTCTAACGGACTGTGCAACGGCTGCATCGATGCCACAACACCCAGCTCGGCGAAACGTGGAATATCGGATGCTTGAATCAGCTCAATGTGCTCAACACGATGACGGCTATCGCGCACGCCATTTGCCTGCTGCGCCGCTTCATACCCATCAAGCACGCGCCGCACCGCGCCATCACCACAGGCATGCACCGCGATTTGCAGCCCCATGCTGTCTGCCAGCGTCACAAATTCGGCGAACCGTTCGGCCGACCAAATCGGCTCCCCAAACGCATCAGGCTTATCGGCAAACCCCTTCACCGAGACGGCCGTATGCGACTCATAAACGCCGTCCATGAAAAACTTAACCGCCCCACCACGCACCATCGCGCTGTTGTAACGTTCGCGCATAATCGAAGCTTGCTCAACCATCGTCGCCGTCTCCATTTCGGGCTTCACCCAAAACGGCATGTAAACGCGCAGCGTTAGTTCATTCTGTGCCTCCAAGTGAGCATAAACGCCCGTTTGCTCAACATCACCATCCATATTATGAACGCTTGTGATGCCATAAGAGGCGGCGAGTTCCAGCCCTTGCTTGAGAATTTCGATTTGCTCGTCAAACGTTGGCTCAGGCAAAGCGGCTTTGATCGCGTCCATCGCGTCCATTTCATACAGTTCGCCTGTCGCCAGCCCATCAGCCCCCATCACAACATCACCATTTGCCATTGGCGCGTTTGCGCCCTGCAAAATGCCTGCCGCCGCCAGCGCCTTCGTGTTGGCAAAGCAGCTATGTTGGTCAAAAGCGGTGAGAATAATCGGCCGATCCGCAATAATCTCGTCCAGATGATGGCGTGTCAACGGCGTCTTGCTATCTGGCACGCCATAGGTCATCCCCTGCCCAATCACAAAAGGCGCATCAGGATTCTCATTCGCCCAAGTTTGCAGCGCATCGCGCAAATCATCTAACGTTCTAACCGCATACAGCTGCGCCCCGTAAAGCGTCATCGATCCCCACAGCAAATGATAATGCGCGTCAATCAACCCCGGCAGCAGCGTCCGCCCCTGCCCGTCAATCACACGGGTCTCGTCACCAATCAACCCCACAGCACTTGCTTCATCACCCACATAGACAATCTGATTGCCCTGCACAGCAACCGTGTCCGCCGTTGGATTCGCTTGATCGACTGTATAAACGTTCGCGTTTCGTATTATCAAATCGGCTGTTTTCATCACTTTCTCCAAATCTTTTCGCTTGGTCGGCTTGTATGACCGAGCCTCTACCTCGTTCCGCCGCTCCGCGGTGGAACGCTTTCTTGCCGCTCCGCGGCCCATCTTACAACCACTCAGTCTCAACTGGAATCAACCCTTCACCCCCTTCATAATTCCGCACACTCGAATACCTCCAGTGAACTGGCTCATCCACATATCCTCGCTTCACAGGATTCTGATGAATGTAGTCAATCTTCTGCACCATCATCTTTTCATTCATAATGACTTTTGGGTGCGAGCCTTGCTGCCAAAGCTGATAGTCCCGATCAAGACGATGCCGCAACCGATATTCTTTCAACTGCCCTAAAACCCGTTTTGCATCTTTCTCCTGTAGATAATCAATGATTTTCCGTGCCGTGAAAGATTTGAAATCACCCATCTCCTTTGATAGATTCTCTGATGAGGCTATCAAGTGCAAATGATTCTCCATAATCACATAAGCATAAACCACTAAACGATTTTGCTTCTGCAAGAATTGCAACGAATTCAAAACTATCTTTGCACATGCAGGGCTTGCAAAGATAGGGAGCCAGTTCACAATTGTGCAGGTTAGAAAGTGAGGGTGCTCACCTTCTATAAACTTGTAGCGATCTCTTGCCATTCCTGTTTATTGCTCTTGATGTCTGCCGCGGAGCGGCAAGAGGGTGCTCCGACGCTGAGCGTCGGAGCGAGAACTAATAAGGGTGTTCACCTTCTACAAACTTGTAGCGATCTCTTGCCATTTCTGTTTATTGCTCTTGATGCCTGCCACGGAGCGGCAAGAGGATGCTCCGACGCTGAGCGTCGGAGCGAGGGCTTTTTAGTCTGTGGATCGGTTAGGGTCTGTCTTTTAGGACTTGCTGTGCGGCCAGCTTGCCTGGCGCACCCATGACGCAGCCGCCAGGGTGATTGCCAGAACCACATTGATAGTAGCCTGCCAGCGGCGTGCGGTATTGGTTCCAGCCCGGTGCGGGACGATTGAAGAACATTTGCGAGGCAAACAGCTCTCCTTGGAAAATGTTACCTTCGGTGATGCCTACCACGCGCTCGATGTCGTGTGGCGTCACGACTTCACGATGCAACACAATGTCGTCAAAACTGGGGAAAACTTCTGCCAACGTGTCCTGCACGATGTTGCCAAGCGTTTCGCGTTCGCTGTCCCAATCCCCTTCAGCCAAATGATAAGGTGCGTACATCACGAAACAGGACATGATGTGTTTGCCAGCGGGGGCCATGTCAGGATCAATCGTTGATTGGATGCAGCAGTCCAAATATGGGCGTCGGCTAATGCGTCCTTCTACAGCATCATTGAATGCTTCTTCGAGATAGTCCATCGTGGGGCCAACGTTTATAAACCCTTGATATTGATCGACACGGCCTTCTAAACCGGGAAAGGATGGCAGATCAGACATCGCAAAATTGACTTTTGCGGCCGCGCCTTGGAACTTGAACGCTTTGATCGAGTCAATTAGGTCGGTTGGCATCGTGTCGGGATCAACAAGGTGCATAAAGGTGCGGCGGGGGTCGAGGGCGCTGACGACGATTTCGGCCGAAATTTCCTCACCACTCTCAAGCCTTACACCAACCGCCTTGCCATCCTGTTGAATCACCTTTGCAACCGCTGCATCCGTCTGCACCGTACCGCCAAACGCCTCAAACGCTCGTCGCAATACCTTTGTGAAACCACCGTTGCCTTCCTTATGAAAACCCCATTCACCAAACAAGCCATCACGCTCGCCCAACTTATGCAACAAATACACAAGCCCCGACTCCTTCGAGCGTGGCCCGCACATCGTCCCGATAATGCCGCTTGAGGACAAATATCCTTTGACCAGATCTGATTCAAAGTACTCATCCATCACGTCCGCAATGCTGCCCGTGTAGAGTCGTTGGACCATGTCTTGGACATCTGGATCAAGCCCTTCAATATATTCATTGAACGCCGCCGTCTCAGCTTTATCTTCGGGTGCATCACTGTACGGGTTCGGTGGAACCTGATCCATTAGCGGCTTCATCGCATGGCAGACCCGATCCATGATGTGTGCATAATCGTCATATGCCTCTGCATCCTCAATCGAGTGACGGGCAATCTCATGATAATTTTGATAATGGTCGTTGCCCAAAAAGATATAGCGCCCATCGGCACTTGGATGGAACCCATTTGGCATCGGCAGCGTCATCATGCCGTGTTCGGCTAAGTTCAAATCCTGCACAACATCAGGGCGGATCAGGCTGAGGGCATATGAGAAG
>JBMZDF010000273.1:3137-8209 GCA_049614105.1 Promineifilaceae bacterium (SeqCode) | reverse complement strand
CTCGCTCCTACGCTCCGCGTGGGAGTGTTTTTGCTTGCCGCTATGCGGCCTGTGGGGAGCTTTTCTTGGCAGGGAAGAGGCCGCGGAGCGGCAAGAGGGGTGTTCCACCGCGGAGCAGTGGAACGAGGTACCCCGCACTACAGAAAAGGAAAAAAGGGTCGCTCTCAGCGCCTAAAATAACGACTCTAGGCGCAATCACCACTACTTTATCTTTTGCGAACAATTTCGCATCGCTGGAGATAGCAAACATGCAAGTTAGCGTGCGTGTAGGGATGATGGTGATTTCGGCCGAATTGTGCCAAATTTCAAAGTAAGATAAAAAGTGTCTTATTCTGCGCGGTAAATTAGACGATATGCTTGAAATTTGATAATGCTGTTTCTATACTGCTCCGATAAGCGGAACAGGCCTTTCTGTATCACAATCAACTTAGCAGTCAAATTTACCTATGTTTCTAATAAAATTAGCTGTAGTAAGCAGCATATTAGCTGCAGGTCGAAAATTCTTCCCAAAAAATCAGCCCACCTCTGAGGAGACGGACTTTGATGCCTCAGATCAGAGGCGCGATGGCTTCCAACCACAGGTTGTTCAAACAAATTTCCTGTCCGAAATATACGAAATAGCCGTTGATCAAGAGGTAGACATACATGAAATAGTCATTGATCAAGAGGCAGACATACACGAAATAGTCATTGATCAAGAGGCAGAAAAAAGAGAAATAGATCGCATGCTCGTTCTATCTGGTACGGGCTTGGCGCTCGCCGCTGCGGGGACGCTGGTCACCCCTGTTTATGGACTTCTCAGCGTGCCTATACAATTATATTGTGTGTATCCAGCCCTCAAAGAAGGCTATCATGATTTAGTAGAGAAAAGGCGCATTACCTCAGGCGTACTTGATTTAGTGGTGTTACCTGGCGTTCTTGGGGCTGGGTACTTCTTCGCATCCTCCGTTGGTATTCTTGTGTACCATGGCTCAACCGTGCTCGTTCGAAAAACAGAGCGTGCCTCAGAAGAACAGCTCAACAACTTGTTTGGTGAGCAGCCCGAAAAAATTTGGATTTTGCTCGATGGTGTCGAAACTGAAGTGCGTCTTGAAGAGGTCCAGAAAGATCACATTGTGATTGTTAATGCGGGCAATATGATCCCCGTTGATGGGACTGTAGAAAGCGGTGTTGGGTCTGTTGATCAACGGATGTTGACAGGCGAATCACAGCCAACAGAAGTCAGCCCAGGGACACAGGTTTTCGCAGCCACTATTTTATTATCAGGAACTTTACAGATTCGTGTTGAACAGGCGGGTGTAGACACAGTTGCCATGCGAATTGGAGAGGTTCTGAGGAAAACCGCTGATTATACTCAGACGCTTAGATCACGTGGCATGGTATTCGCAGATTATTATGCACCCTTTACAGCGGGCGCTGCCGCTTTGGCGCTCCCAATTAGTGGAGTGGGGGGATTTTTAGCCATAATATATGGGGGCAATATCGGTTACAACATGAGAGTTACTGCACCGATCAGCATGCTCAATTTTCTCAGCATTGCTGCTCGCAAGGGCATTCTCATTAAAGATGCTCGCTCGTTCGACTTGTTACGTGAAGTAGACACGATTGTGTTTGACAAAACCGGCACTTTGACGCTTGAGCAGCCACAAGTTGCCAATATTCAAACGTATGGCGATATTGATGAAAATGAACTGCTTGGATGGACGGCAGCAGCCGAGCATAAACAAACGCACCCAATCGCACGTGCTATCTTACAAGCCGCACACGAACGGGATTTAACACTGCCCGATATTGCCGATGCACGCTATGAAGTCGGTTATGGCATTAAGGTAACGCTTGCAGATCCAGCGCAGACTGTTGCCGTCGGTAGCGATCGCTTCATGCAGCTAGAAGGCGTTGCCTTAACAGACGAACTGCTTGCGTATCAAACAAGTTGTCAGGAAGTTGGAAACTCGCTTGTCATGGTTGCTGTGGATGGCGTGTTGGCTGGCACGATTGAGTTAGAGCCAACGATACGCCCTGAAACACCTGAAATCATACGCGAGCTGCGAGAGATTGGGTTGGAGATCGCTATTATCTCTGGCGATCAGGAATTGCCGACACAAAAACTAGCCGAACAGCTAGGCATTGATACTTATTTCGCCAATACGCTACCTGAAAACAAAGGGCAGCTTATCGAGCAACTACAGCTAGAAGGAAGGTCTGTTTGCTTTGTTGGGGATGGCATCAACGACACGATTGCGCTGAAAAAAGCGAATGTGTCTATTTCAATGCAGGGTGCTACGACGGCCGCGACCGACACGGCCCAAATTGTGCTGCTGGATGGCAATCTTAATCGCATAATCACCTTGTTAGATATTTCAAGATCATATGAACGCAACATGCAAGCAAATCTTGCAACAACCATCGTACCGGGGGTGCTTTGTATTGGGGCTGTCTGGTTTATGCACGCTGGGGTACTCACCGCAGTCACGTTTTACAACGCGGATTTAGTCGCGGGGCTAACCAGTTCAATGCTGCCCGTGCTACGTGAGTCAGGATTCTTATCCGCAAATTTAGGCTCAGAGGATTAAAGAACGTATGTCACAATTTACGCAATGGTGGGAGCGACAGGATCTACACTACAAAGCAGGACACCTTTATTTTGGTCAGGTGCAAATGGAAGGGTTAGCATTTTCGGCCGAAACTCCCTTATATGTCTACAATATAGGTCGCGTACAGGCTAATCTTCAGAGGCTGACAAACGCACTTGCTAGCACGGAACTGCCCTACCAAGTGTTCTACGCGCTCAAGGCCAATCGTTCGTTGCCACTTGTTACCACTATACGCGCCACAGGGCTGTGCGGCATCGATGTATGTTCACCGAACGAACTGCGACGGGCGCGACAGCTTGGATTCCCCGAAACAAAAATCAGCTATACGGGAACATCCGTCTCGGAGAAAGACTTAGATTGCATTGTTAAGCACCCACATATTCAGTTCAACTGCGATTCAATAAGCACCATTCGTCGATTAGGTAAGCGTTGCCCGGGTCGAGAAATTGGCATTCGTATCAACCCTCAGATGGGCGTTGGCGACCATCCGAAGCGGCAATATGCGGGAAAAAAAGCCACGAAGTTTGGCATCTATCGGGATCGTTTTCTGGAGGCACTTGCGGTTGCGAAACAGCATAATCTAAGCGTGACGCGGCTTCATTTTCATGTGGGAGGCGGCTATCTTGAAGAACAAATCGACGCATTAGACACTGTTTTTGAGCAGAGCCATTGGTTTCTTGATCAATGCACCAACGTCAAGACGATCAATTTAGGTGGCGGGCTGGGTACGCCCCACACAGAACAGGCTGCGCCATTCGACCTAGAACGCTGGGCTGAACTCATCTCAAAACATTTTAAGGCACGCCAATTAAATATTCAGGTTGAGCCAGGTGAGTATATTACCTCCGATGCAGGCATCCTTATCATGCAGGTCAACACAATTGAGCAGAAACAAGGTGTCACATTTGTGGGTGTCGATGGCGGCATGAATATCCACCCATGGTACGCCTCCTATGATCTACCTCTACAAATCGTGCCGTTACGTTACGACCCCAGCTTGCCTATGCAGAAGATAACGGTGGCGGGTCAAATTAATGAGGGGATCGATCTGTTCGCAGAAGACATTTTGCTGCCTAAACTACAGGAGGGTGATTATCTTGTGTTGCTAGCTTCTGGTGCTTACACGACTTCGATGGCTTCCAATCACTGTATGCGGGGTGAGTATTCTGAGTATTTGGTTTGGGATGAGCCAAGAGATTAAGCTCCGATTTGCGAACAATTCCGCATCGTTGGCGACGATTGCACCGCGTCTGAGTTTGGGGGGTAGCTGCTGAATCGTCAATCTATCAACATACGGCTCAAATAACGGCGCAACTCTGACAGTTGACGTTCGGCTGGCTAATCGTCGGGGTTGAGAATGGCACGCAGCGCGAGGCGGCTAAAGTAAATCAAGCAACTAACGCATCCAATCCGCGTTTTTGCACGATGGAAAGTAAACGTAAGGCGGGGCCACTGGGCTTCTTCACCCCCCGCTCCCAATCAGAAACAAGGTTGCGCGAGACATTTAGGTAGAGCGCAAATATAGGCTGAGAAACGCGCTCACGCTCACGTATTTTTTTGATGTCACTGGAGTCTATTGTGGCAACTTTTAAGCAAGTCGCATCAAAATCACGCATCGTTCGTTTGTCGATTGCACCAATTTGGTGCAGTGCATCCATTGTTTCGTGGATTGCGGCGAATGCTTCAGATTTATAAGGTTGAGTTTGTGTCATTACGCTATCTCCATCAACGCATTATTCTTGATTAACTGCTCAATTTGCTTTTCGGACAACGCGAGTAATTCTTTTGCAGCTAATTTGAAGGCTTGCAACTCTTGTTTACTAATGTTGGCTTGGTCGCTTTTCGCAAAGCCGTAGATGAAAAATGCCTTGTCATCCTTTTTGAAAATGACGATAGTACGATACCCACCAGACTTGCCCTGTCCCCTTCTTGGGATACGTTGTTTGATCACGTTGCCACCAAGATCAGCATCTATCAAACCGTCATTTGCTTGGCGAATCGCCTTTCGCAGCGTTTTGTCACTGATTTTCTCGCGCCTGGCGAAACGTTTGAACCAAGCATTTTTGAAGCTACGCATAGAATTTTCTGGATTTCAAATGATACTCACCATATCAAGTATCACACTTAGTATTATACATAAACTTGTTGATTGGAAACAATCCTTTTTTGATGTCGAAGTTCATCGGTAGAGATGAAGGGGAGTTTGGCCGAAAAGCCACCCATCGAACGCAACCGCTTCAAATAACGACGCAACTTTGACAGTTGGCGTTCGGCCGACCAGTCGTCGGGGTTGAGGATGGCACGCAGAACAAGTCCGTTGATGAAAGTATTAAGGGGTTGATTTCGGCCGATTCCAAAAGCTCCTTAACTAGAACACAGTCACATCCTAAAAAGCGACTGTTCCAACCTAGGCTCTAATTCAGTACGAAACTGATACGAATGCCTAACTCATTGTGGGTTCTCTAGCCAGTTTCGCAG
>JBMZDF010000273.1:0-3127 GCA_049614105.1 Promineifilaceae bacterium (SeqCode) | reverse complement strand
GACGTAGTTTAAAGGTGCTGAGATCGGACAGGACACGCTGGCCGAAAACGGGAAATTCGGCCGAAATTTCCTTACCCGCTTGCTTCGCCGCCGATATATCTCCTTTGCGTACCAATTGGCGCAGTTCCTCTATCTTTGCAACAGGCGGCAGAATCAGCGTCGTGTCTTTTTCCACCGCCGCATACAACCATTCGATGTTGAGCACCGTTTTGATCGTTTCCAATAATAAGTGTGTGTCGATTGGCTTGAGCAAAAACGCATCGACCGCCAGCGATCTGTCTCGTTCAAGGACAGACGCCGAGAGTGCGATAATCGGCAGGTCGGCTAGCTGCGGCTGCTGCCGCACACGTCGTACCAACTCAAATCCGTCTAGTCGCGGCATCACGAGATCGGTCAACACCAGATCGGGACGTCTGTTTTGCAAATGAGCAAGAGCGATTTCACCATCCTCCACTTCCGTTACGGCAAAGCCCAACGGTTGTAGTAAATCAGCTAACACTGTCCGATTCCCAGGTTTGTCGTCCACGATGAGAACTTGGGGCGTTTTGCCGACCACATGCTGAATCATTGGCTGCATGACTGGCCGTGCTACGCTATCTGGCGCAATCGGCAGCGCCAAGACGAATAGACAAGTAGTGCCAACCTGTTCTTGGCTGCTGATGTGCAGCTCGCTTTCCATCATGTGCAGCAGACGTGTCGTTAGTGCCAGCCCAAGCCCTGTGCCTTCCTTTTGCCGCTCGGCGTACTCAGTGCGGTAAAACGGCTCTCGGATTTTGCCGAGGTCAATCTCGGCAATTCCTACGCCTGTGTCTTTGACCTTGAATTGGACAATGGCGGTTTCGGCCGAAACTTCCACCAGCGTCACCGAAAAATAAACACTCCCTTGATTGGTAAACTTCACCGCGTTAGCCAGCAAATTGAGCACAATCTGACGCAGTCGCTTCTCATCCACAATCACGCGCGAGGGGAGATTGGGTGCGATCTCGGCCGTAAATTGCAACCGCTTATGCGCGGCGTCGGCACGCATCATGTCGGCGGCTATGTTCAGCATCAGCGGGAGCTGAATCGCAGTCGATTGCAGCGTCAACTTGTCCGACTCAATGCGCGACAAATCGAGCAAATCGTTGATCAGCGCGAGCAAATGCTGGCCGCTGTCCTCAATAATCGTTAGCATGTGGTCGGACGGCGGCTGGCGACGAAAGATTTGGGTGTAGCCCAAGATGGCGTTGAGCGGCGTCCGCAGCTCGTGGCTCATGTTAGCGAGAAAGCGGCTTTTCGCTTGGTTGGCCGATTCGGCCGATTCCTTCGCCACTACCAGCTCCTCCGTGCGCTGCGTCACCCGCGTTTCCAGCATCGCGTTTGCCGCTTCGAGCTTGGCGCGTGATAAACGCACCGACCCGACCATCTCGTTAAACGAGCGCGTCACGTACCCAATCTCATCATTGAACTGCACAGGCACATGCGTATCTAACGCCCCCTTATCAACCTGTTGCATCCCTTCCAGCAGCGCGTTGAGCGGCTGCACCACCCCGCTACGCAGCAGAAGCGGTACGCTCACCAGCAACGCTGCCCCCGTCACCATCAATAGCACAGCAAACGGCCATAACGCTTGGTGCGTATATTCGCGTGCGTGCAAATTCACAGATGCCTGATAGCTAAGCATCGCATCACGGCTCTCTGGCATAGTAGAAAAGTTAACATGGGTGGTGGGTGAATCGCTTTGCCATATACCTATGGAACCTTGATAAAATGCGTTAAGGGTATGTGCGTATTCAGGTTGCATCAAATCTGGATAGGACAACGCCACCTGCCCATTCGCGTAAACAACCATTTGCACAGTTTCTAGTGAAATGCCTTCGCGCACCCACGTTACAACCAGCCACTTGTCCGTTTGGTTTACGAAAACCTCCGTGGCCCCACCTCTGGACGTTAGAAATGCCGCGTAAGTCTTCTGTCCATGATCGGTTCCGCTTCCTAATATAGACATCCTCTCAATGAGATAACCCTGTTGGCAGAGAGATACTTCGGAGGCTGGAGCGAAAAAAGTTGGAAAAGAAATGGGGAGTCGCCGACAAGAGGCATCAAAATCGACCGCATCTCCCCACGCATCCACCATAGCTAACTCAATTACCTTATAACGATACATCAATGAGGAAGGATGACCAGCTGGCGTGAACACAACGGTTTTGCCCACAGGAATCGGCGAGGGCAAAACCGTATAGGTTGTTGCCAAAAATGGCATGAGCACCATCCCAGACAGACCCATCAGCGTCAACACGACAAGGGTCATTGTCAGGTTAATTTTAATGATGACGCTCAGACGTACCTCTGTGTAATTGAAATAGGCGATACCAACAATGCCCACGCATAAGCCTATGCTAAGCACCATTGCAACATGAAGGATGTGATATGGAACGAGGGTCTGGGAAAATTGATGAGTAAGCCCAACAATCGTCACGCCAAGAGCGGCATAGCCGACCTTGCTGAAATTTCTGAGTAATGCACGCACAGCATCATCTGTCTCCGTTTTTATTCTTTTCCAGATGATGAAGATATTAACGAGCGTCGTCAAACCAAGTTGTGCTGAGTAAATCGTGTAATTAAGAGATGAATCCGCAGGAGGACTTCCCCCCACCGTGAACAAAATAAGCCACTGCCCGCCCACTGCCAATGTTGCGATAGACAATCCTGCCACAGACGAGCGTATCCAGCGCCGTGGATGCTGATCCCATAGGCACAGTACCGCAAATCCAAACGCAAACCCAAACCCCTGTAGCGCAACCGCCCAAGTGGGGATAATGCGGCTAAAAAACAGGATGCCTACGATATAGACAGTCGTAAACAGTCGGAAGAGCCAAGAACCCTCAGAGTGCTGGTATGGATAATGCAAACAACCATAGACTGTATACAGCGTTATAGGCAAAAGCAGCGCATCAGCAAACATATGAATATCATGACGAAACTGCGGTGCGCCAACGATAAGTTGGGAGAAAAGGAGAGCTACAATATAGGCGAGTAGCCCAAATAATATATAGAGGAGCATCCGAGTTGCGCGATCTCTGTTTGGTACGCGCAGAATATGTCCTAGGAAAATACAAATGATGAGGAGTTGGCTCAGAACAACAAG
>JBMZDF010000272.1:0-8221 GCA_049614105.1 Promineifilaceae bacterium (SeqCode) | reverse complement strand
GATTACCAACTCGACAGAATTGCTAAGTGACGCAGGGATCGACTTCTTGTCCGTGGGCGGCGCATTTGTCAAAGGTAAGACGATTGAACCAAACGCTGAAGAGAACTCAGCAGCGGCTTAATTTCCCGTTCTATCATTTCATTTGGAGACGCCCCCAGCGGGGCGTCTCGACGGGTTTGGGAAACAGGACGATTTAACCCTTTAGTTGGCCTAATTCGTGCATAAACGCAATGCTTGTTTCGATACCGCGATAGAAATTCGGCAGGTGGAACTTTTCGTTGGGCGCGTGCAGGTTGTCATCTGGCAGGCCGAATCCCATCAGCACAACGGGCAGGTTTAGCTCGGTGGCGAAGCTGTTAACGATCGGGATACTGCCGCCCTCGCGTTTGAAGATCGGTTCGACGCCAAAAACTTTTGCATAGGCACGTGATGCGGCTTGAATTTCGGCCGAATCAATCGGCGCAACAAACGCAGGCGCACCACCCTCATCCAAATGAACCTTGACGCGCACCGTCGGGGGCGCAAGCTGTTGAATATACGCTGTAACCAAGCGGCGAATGCGCTGTGGATCTTGATTTGGCACAAGGCGACAGCTAATTTTGGCGTGTGCCTGACTGGGGATAACCGTTTTGAACCCTTCAGTGATAAAGCCACCCCACATGCCGCAAATCTCCAGCGTAGGACGTGCGCCGATGCGTTCGGTCACCAAATAGTCAGGGTCGCCCCACACGGCGGGAACGCCTGTGTCGGCCATCACTTCCGCCTCACGATAAGGCACTTTGGCGAGTGCCGCACGCTCCTCACCTGATAACTCGGTCACATTGTCATAGAATCCTGGCACGGTCACGCGCCCGTTTTGGTCGTGCAGCGCCGCCAAAATTTCGCAGAGCGCCTGATTTGCGTTGTGAACGACGCCGCCATACATGCCGCTGTGCAGGTCGGAGCTTGGCCCTGTGACTGTGACCTCGCATTTCCAGCCGCCGCGCAGCCCGTAGGTGATAACGGGCTGTTGTGGGGAAAGCATGCCCGTGTCCGAGATGACGCACACATCGGCCGAAAGTTTGTTCGTATGCGCTGGAATATACGCCTCAATCGCCTCTCCGCCCGATTCTTCTTCCCCTTCGATGAGCAATTTCACGTTGACGGGCAGCGCCCCTTCCGTTTGGAGCAACGCCTCAATCGCTTTGATGTGAATCAACGTTTGCCCTTTGTCGTCTGACGAGCCACGTGCAAACAGATCGTCGCCGCGCACCGTTGGTTCAAAGGGCGGACTGTTCCAGAGGTCGAGCGGGTCAACAGGCTGGACATCATAATGACCGTAGACAAGCATGACGGGCTTGTCCTCACCCGCATGCATCCAATCGGCATAGACAATCGGGTGTTGCCCGTCCGTTTCGATCAGTTCGACATTTTCCAGCCCAATCTGGGTGAGGTGGGCGACAAGCCACTGTGCGGCTTGCCTCACATCGGCCGAATGTTCAGGCTTGGTGCTGATGCTCGGTATCTTCAACCAGTCGATTAGCTCATTTAACTGGCGCTCTTTGGCCTCTGCCAGATAGGTTTGTACAGTTTCGTTCATGTTCAATTCCTTGTGATTTACTGAGGTGGTTGGTCTGACTGCTGACTAAAAAGCTATCAATAGGTTAAACGACGCCCTCTAGCGGCGATCGGCCAGCGTCCGAGGTGTGCGCCGTTGGCGTCAATGGCGTTCGCTTCTTGGTGCAGGGCAACCGTGGGGCAGATGTGCCAAGGGATGCCGTAGAGCGTATCGCCAACGTCAAACTCGTCCGCATTTGATAGCTCGATGACGAGGTGTTCTTCGTTTTGTTTGATATATTGCACGTCTTGGGCGGCAAAGAGCCGCACCCGTTTGTTGATCGGGTTTTCGGGCGCGATTGATTTTGTGCCAAGGTCGAGACAGATGCGATTGTCGGCTGGCTTGCTGATGACGCGGGTGATCACAATGCCAGCATGGATGAACGGCAGTTCGGGGCAAATTGTGGCGTACCCTGCGTCCCACAGCGAATACGTGCCGGGGCTGAGATCGACTTGGCTGCGCAGCGCGTGAACGGGGAAGGAGGGAGATCCGCCGACAACCACGTTTGGCACATCTAGACCGTCGTTCGCCAAGTTGGTAATCATGCTGTCGACCGCTTCAAATGCGTTGTCGGCCTGTTCGATGCGCTGCTCGATGGCGAGTCCTGCAAATTGCCCATCGTACACGTGGAGTCCTGCGAAGGTGAGGTTCGGTGCGTCCGCGATCTGTTTGGCGAGCTGTTCGGCCGATTTTCCCAGCTTAATTCCCGTGCGCCCATTGCCATTGTCGAGGTCGATCCAGATGTTGAGGTTAATTTCGGCCGAATTCACCTTCGCCATCATCTGCCGCAGCGTTTTCTCATTGTCGATCAAACAACCAAACTGACTGCCAGGAAACGCCTGTGCAAGGTTGATCAAACGCTGTTGATTAGGGCCAACAGGCTGATACGCCAGCAGAATATCTGGCACACCACACTCGGCCACCATTTCCGCCTCGGCAATCGTCGCGCACTTTAACTTGTGGATACCGTACTCACTGTGCAGCTTCACCACCTGCGGTAATTTGTGCGTTTTGACATGCGGGCGCAACCGCTGCACATCTCCCGCAATCTCAATCAGTGTCTCAATATTCGCTTTGATTCGTTCTGGATAGATGAGCAACGCTGGAGAAGCGATCGCATCTGGGTCGGCTGGTTCATACCAGTTGGTAGGTGTTGTGGTTGGCATATGTGCTCTTTAGCGAAGCAAAAATAATTATAAGGTTAAGAAATACACCCTCCCCTAGCCCCTCCCGAAGGGAGGGGGATCTGATCCCTCCCCTTGTGGGGGAGGCTAGGTGGGGGTTCTGCATAAGCATCAAATTATTGTCGCCTCTGGGTGTCATAGAAACCGTGATAGAAGTTGCTGCTAGCTTAATGCATTCAGCAACTGATCAACGTCCTCATCGTTGTTGTAAACAGAGACGCCGATGCGGATTCCCCGCACTTTTTGTCGATTGCCGTCGCTGTCCGTTTCAAACCAATCTCTGAATGACAGGACTTGTTCGCCAAATGCTTTGTCAAGTTTGTTGCGCGTTGTTTCGATGTCGTCGGGGAGGTAGCTGACGATTGGGCTGGGGGTGTTGGGGGGCGTTATCGGCCGATAACCCAGCCGAGGCAACTCACGCTGCAAGCGATTTGTTAGGCGCGTTGCGTGTGCTTGAATGTTGTCAACGCCTAATCGACTGACGTATTTCAGCCCTGTTAACGCACATGATCCCGCCAAAAATGACATCGAACTTGTGCCTTCGTAGCGGTTGGCGTTGCCATAAATGTTGAACTGATAATCGCGCATCGTGTCAACCTGTCGCAGCCCATAGCGGGTTGATGGCACAACGGACCCTTGTAGTGCCTTGTCCACGTATAAAAACCCGATGCCAAACTCTCCCATCAACCATTTGTAGGTCGCACAGGCACAGAAGTCGATCCCCATCGCCTGTACGTCAATGGGCGTGTTGCCCGCTCCCTGAATAATGTCGCAATAAAAGTAAGCGCCGTGAGCGTGTGCGATCTCGCTAATCGCCTTGGCATCTGCCACGTGGCCGTTCACCTGCGACACGTAGGCGACTGAAACTAAGCGGGTTTCATCATCGATTGCGGCTTCAAAATCGCTTAGATGCGTTTGCCAGTTGCGATGCGGCACGACGCGCAGTTCGATCGCGCCTGACTCTGCAAGGGCGGTGTAAATATATTTGCTTGCCTCAAAATGGAGATCGTCGATGACGACATTGCCACCCCGCTTGGCTAAATCCAAGCCAGCCAGCACGATGTTTTCGCCATCTGTGGTGCTTTGTACAAACGCGATCTCATCGGCCGATGCGTTAATCAAGTTGGCAAACAGCGTTTTTGCTTCATGCTGCTTTTCTTCCGTAAAGCTTAGATGACGGTCAAGCGGGCCGCGTGTGCGATAGGTCGTGTACGCCTCAATTGTTTTGAGCGTATAAACGTTGTAAAGATGCGTTTCAGCGGCGGCAAACCACAGCTTGCGCTCGGCGCGAGGAAAATCCTGACGGATACGATCAAAATTTGGCGGGTTAAGGTGATTCATGCCGTCCAATTATACTGGAATTGGATGAAGTGCCGTGTGCGGTGTATAAGTTATAATGCGACGGTGGCGCAATTTTATCCCATGAAACCCCTGACCTATTTATCACAACCGACTATTTTTATCGGTATTTTGTTGCTGGCCTCCATCCTGTTTGGCTGTCGTGAGTTGCCGCCTGCGGGTCAAATCGCATATGTGGGTGGCGATGGGAATGTGTATGTGACATCGGCCGATTTAGAGACAACCACCCAGATCACGTTTGATGCCAACACGCGCATCGAAGGGGCGGGGCGCTCGTATCAACGTTTGGCGTGGTCGCCAGCGGGACAGCTGGCCTATGCGTCGGTTGAGCGTTCGGGAGAGCAAGCGTCTAGCGAGATTTATGTCACGAACATGACCCAGACGATCCCGTCAATTGTGGGCAGCAGTGCCGATCATTTTGTGATTTACATGAACTGGGCGGCGGGTAGCTGTGGAAAAGATGAGTGTAATCGGCTGGCTTACCTGATCGAAGAAGGGGCGTCGATTTCGCTCCGAGTGGTGGATCTTGATCCCATGAGAAATCGTGTTGCGGGAACGGGCTGGCCTTTTTATGCGTCGTGGTCGCCTGATGGGGAACAGATGTTGTGGCATCGCAACGGCGGTATTTTGGATAATAGCGTGGCGACGTTGGATCTGTTTGATGTGGCGGCTGGGGAATCGGCCGAATTGCCGATCAAACCTGGGTTGCAGGTTGCGCCTGCGTTTTCGCCGACGGGGGAAGGGATGGTGTTGGTTTCGGCCGAAAATAACCTCCTACTCATCAACGGCGACCAGCAAACCACAATCGCCGAGGGAGACAGCGCCGATATTAGCTATGTTTGGTCCCCTGACGGCACACAAATCGCCTACGCAATTCGTCGCCAACTGCGCGAACCTTTCTTCGATGCGATCCATGTTTATGATGTGGCAACAGGAGAGAGTCGGCGCATCATTGACATGGGGCTGCGCTCGCAAGGGTTTTTCTGGTCGCCAGATGGTCGCCAGCTCGCTTATATTCAGTGGTTGCCGATTGGCGAAGAAGAGGGCTGGATGCAGTGGCGGGTTGTCAATGTTGAAACGGGTGAAGATCGCGGCTTCGAGCCATTTAACCCAACGCCACAATTTCGGTTCATGATGGCAAGTTTTACCCAATTCGCCCAAAGCCATCGCCTCTGGTCGCCTGACTCGCGTTATCTCCTGTTCACCGAACGACGCGCCAGCCAAGAGAATGCGATCTGGATGCTTGACACCCAATCGGACAGCGACAACGGCATACTGGTTGCGGAAGGCAGCTTGGCGTTTTGGTCGTGGCGCTGAGTGAATAATTAATTGATGTGTTTCAAATGAGTTGGTGACGATAACGTAGACTGAGCTTGCCGAAGTCGCAGTGGCGTGTCGCTCAGGCTTCGGCAGGCTCAGCCGCCGCTCTTTACTCAAATGAAACACACCCGTTAATTATTCACCATTTGCCCTCGCTGCTCCCTAACGCTCAATCTGGCCGATTTCCACCGCCTCCCCAACCCGCTCCAGCGTCTCGCGATGATACATGCCGACAAAAACCTGATAGCTACCGTCAGCCAAGGGCGCAAGATCCAGCGTATATGCATCATGCACCATTTCACCTGCCCGCCAGCAAGTGGACGGCCACTGACCATTTGCTGGCCAACGATCTTGCTGCGCGACTAACTTGCCCTGCGAATCTAGCACGTGTACAAACGCCGTGTACGGATAATTTGTCGCGCCGTTTGCTCGCCACAATAGCGACACAGATAGCGTTTCGGCCGATTGTTCAACCGTACTGCCACGCAACACAACCTCATTTGAAAGCGATGTATCGTGTCGCATTTCGGGCGAAAACTCATGCGCAGGAGGCGGCGTGCTGACCACAATCACGGGACGCACCGTGCGCCACGCCAGCCCGATACTGAGCGAAACGGCCAGCATCAGCAGTGGTGCTAAGTGCCTAATGCGCAGTTGTTCAAGTGCTTCGGCCGCAGAAACCGCCAGCAAGGCGAACAAAAATAGCCAAATTCGGCCAACTTCCCCACGTGCTGACCCTGACAGGTCGAGTAATAAAATCAGCCCGAGCAGCGCCAGCGCAAATACACTTTGACGACTCAAAATACAATCGCGCCAAAACTGGCGCATCTGCCAGCCAATACCTAACAGCAACAAGGGAGAAGCAAACGTGAGCACATCAACCAAATTCCAGAGTAGCCACACGCCATAGGGTCGTTTGGTCGTCACCAGTTCATAATGCTGCGCCAGCCCTTCGCCCACGATTGCCCACGGAGCTGGCCCATACCAGAGCCAGAACGCAATCCAGGGCAAAAGCGTTCCCAGCGCAATCGCAATCAGATGTTGCACAACAGCAAACAGCTTGCTTGACCAATCAACTTGTGTTGTTGATGCATCCTGTTCAACAAACTCACGCAACAGTAGCAGCCCGATTGGCAGCGCAAGTACCGCATTGCCAATGCTGAGGAAGGTCAACAGACCCAACCCACAGCCGATCCCCAAAGCGCGGGCAAGGTGCGGCGTTTTCACAGGCCGCAAGGTCAGCGTCGCCGCCAATAACAACAGAGCGATCGGTGCAAAAATTTGATCCACCTTGGGTGCAAAAACGAGCAGCGCGGGCAAGGTCGCGACCAAGGCAGCGGCAAGGCGCGGGGTTGCGCTGCTGCCGTTCAGCGTTGTTGCAAGTTGGTAGGCGGCTGGAATTGCAAGCGTGGCGGCAAACAAGGGGAGCAATGACCAAATCAACAGGGCGGCCGAAACGTGGGGCGGGTGATTGATCAGCCAGAGGTCGGTGCAGCGCAGGGTGTTGTTATGGTGGGCGATGGGGGTGGTTAAATTCGGCCGATTTTCCAACCCGCGCAACGTCAGCCAGTTCAACACAAGCAGCCCTGGCGGGTGCGTGCGCGTGTGTTCTGACTCAAACAGCGGCATCTGCTCTGGATAATGGCGCAGCAAATCAGGCAGATTGTCAACCTGTGCCGCATCCCAAAAGTAGCCGCTGGTTAGCGGTGGCAAGGTGCGGTCAAGCAGTTCGGCCCACACCGCCTCATGCGCGGGTAGCCATGTGCGCGACGCATCGGCATAGACAAAGCCAAGTTGCAACGCCAGATGTAGCCCCATGAGAACGCTTAGCCCTGTTTTGATGCCGATTTTCGGCCGATTCGCCAGCCACAACATCAGCCAGCCAGCCATGCCAACCGCCGCCAAAAGCGACCACCACCAACGCGCAACAGGCCGCAAAAGATAGGGCCAATACCAAAGCGGCGTCTCTGGCGCAGGGCCACGCAGCAACGGCACAGCATCACTCAAAATGAGCAGGCACAGCAGCCCCGTCACGCCAATCAACACCCGTTGCGCCGTTCGTTTCATCGCTCGAACGCGCCCAACACAACGCTATCAACCTGTGCATCAGCACCGCTTGCAGGCAAACGGGCAAATGTATCGGGCAAATAAAATCCTGCGGTCACGGTGTAGTTTCCAGCGGGCAAGTCGGCAGGCAGCATAATCTGTCGTTGATCAAATACAACATCCCCAGATTGCCACAAATCGGTTGGCGCAAGATGCTGCACAGGCGGGCCGTCCGCTTGCGCGACAATGTTGCCCTCCACATCGGTCACATGGATAAACACGGCGTATGCTTGCGACACGCTCTGTTGCGATTGCCAATAAAGATTGAGACGCCCCGCACCTAATTCGCCATCAAAACCAAGCAGCTTAATCGCATCGCCAAAGGTCACGTCAAGGCGTGTTGCAGGGGATGGTTCACGCACGTAAGGCGCGTTGAAAGCGTACACAAGTGCATCCTGTTGGAAAATCATCGTGCGCGTGGCGGTCGACACCTGATGCACAGGGGTGCTGACATCGTTTGCCAACGTCAATTCATGATGCCACAGGGGAAAAATAGCCAAATAATCGGGCTGCACCTGTGATAGTAGCCGCGTTTCGGCCTGATTCCGCGCCAGTCCGCGCGGGATCGCAACAATCGGCCACATTTCAGGTGAGATCAGGCCGTTTAGATCAAAAATACGGCGCTGCGAAATGTAAGCGGTTGCGCCGATGTCAT
>JBMZDF010000271.1:0-8222 GCA_049614105.1 Promineifilaceae bacterium (SeqCode) | reverse complement strand
GAAAATTTAGAATGCAATTGCCCTGGAATTAAAATTGAATTCATTTCACAGATTGTTTATAATATAGTCAGTCGGGTTCCCACCATTGCCAGCTTACTTATACAAAATTAATTCAGCATAAATAAGCATATATTGGTATAGTAAAAAACCATTCAGCAATTGCTGGCGACTTGCCGTCTTATATGGAATTTTCTTCCACATGAGTGCGCCACAAAAAATGCTTGAAAGTAAAGTTGCAAGTGGCGCTTTGCAAAAACAGCTCATTAGTCTGACAAATGGCTAATGGTTCAACCGTTTTTGTGATCTACTTAACATCAATAATCACTTAATTAGTAGGTAGAAAATTTAGAATGCGATTGCCCTGTCTGTATGGGGCACTTCTATGACTCGCGATACACTTGAACGTAAACTCGATGATTGCGAAACGGCTGTTGAAACGATATTGCGACGGCTTGTTGATGTCCCGCACAGCAAACTCGCAGGTGACGATCTCGATCGCCAGTACCGTGCCGCGAAACAGAATGCAGCCAAGGTGCGACGCCAACTTGCAGAACTGACTGGAGATGAACATGCGGTCTGGCTAGATCTGGGCGTCACTCCTGAAGCAGCAGTATCTGGCGGCATGTTGATCCAAACAGAAGAAAAATGCTACTTGCTATTCAATATAAGCGGGCCGCCAGTGGCTAATTGTATACCTCAAGCGATTGTTGAATTTGATGCCCCATTGAAAACGCAATTCGGCGTGCCAAACGATGAGGCTCTTGATGGTCATCCACTTTCCGATTCAGGGTTGGGCGCATACGACGCATTCGAGGTGATCAACTCACGATGGCTCGCCGAAGAACGACGCCGCAATCAAGTGGTGTTTCCTGACTCTAAGTTCATGTATCGTCACTTTATATTTACTTTTCACGATAGTACGTTTGAATGTTTAGCAAACGACCTAACCATCACCGTTGATACGCGCTCATTTGAACAGATCTGGCAAGATTTCTTCCCAAAGATACTATAATTTAGGACTTGTGCCGAACCCCACCTAGCCTCCTCGAAGGGGAAGATGCTTTTCTTAATTCATTTCATAAATCCTAAACTAGCACCTCACGGCATAAATAAGTGCGCCAAAAAAAATGTTAGAAAGCAAAGTTGCAAGTGGCGCTTTGCAAAAACGGCTCATTAGTTTGACAAGCAGCTAATTGTTTAACCGTTTTCGCGGTCAAAATGTTTTTGTGATTACTTAACAGTTGTGTCGCTTATACAACTGAACAAATACGGAAAGCTGAATAATTTAGCTCAATACAATGACAACATATACCAGACCAACAGCAATAATCGTTTCCAGAGACTCGTTTGATTCCGAAGATTCGCTTCAAATCGTTGAATCAAATATCTCATTTATCAATGCATTACTCACCCACCATCTCCAAATCGATGAGATTTCAGTTTATGCACTTCAAAGCTATTACGTCGATTACTATCTGGCTCAAATAGAGAATGGTGGCTTTTCGCAGTTTGTTTACAATTCCAGGTGGAGTCGTGCAACCGTAGACTTGATTACCGACGGGCTGAAGTCTATGGGTGCAAGTCAGCACTTGGCACTATTTAACAAAGCTGAATCACGCCTCAACCAGCTTGAGCCTGAGGATTTAGAGCGCTTCTTTGAAAGTGACTATTTCGGGGAAAACGAGGAAAGGGATTTTCTAAATCAATACAGCGATGAGTTCTACACTTTGGATGAAGAAGAAGATCTTGCTGCATTGAATGCACAATGGCTTCGGCAACACCCACACCTTGTTGTGATGACCATCGATGAAATGTATGCTGACCTTGAGAGACAAGTTGCTTCTATTCCAGACATTGAATCGCGCGTTGCCGAAGCGTTGGCACAAGAACCCAGATACACAAAAATTATACGCAAGTTCTGCCATGAATATGAACTGGATTTTGATTGTGTGACAGCAGGGGTCCCAACCGAATATAACGGTGAAGATGTCGTAGCTTGGTACTTCGTTTCGGCCGAAGGGCCATACTACATGATCGAAACAGATGGAAACGCATTTATGTTCGATGCAAATTCTGATAAGTTGGTGGGCAAGATTACGGGTCTTGATGATGACTGACCCTCATGATCGCTCAATCCCAGGTTATCCTGAGCTTTCCAAGTGGCCGAGAAAGCCGGGGTATCCAGCCGAAATTCTAGGTATCTGGATATATCGGGATGGAGGCACAATCGGTATCACGATCAAAGGTGCGGGAAAGCAAGATATTGAACTCTTCTTTGACAGGGTACTTGGTCGCTTGTGCTATGGTCTCTATGAGACAAAAAATGATGCAGCGTTTATCAAAAAGCATTCTGCGTTTGAAAAAGACGCCTATGCCTATTTAGAGAAAGCAGGACGTAGACTGACAACAAAAGCGTTCTCGCTGCACCAAATCGAAACTTTTCACGAATGTTTTCAAAAAGCTAAAGTTTATTCTGGGGTAACACGTGCCTAACGCCCCTTGTGAGCAATTGTATTCTTTTGTTGGCCTAACTGCGGATTTCCTGGGCTGCGACCATTAATAATGAGGAATTATGACGACAACACATCTGCCCCTTGGTACAGAACGCCATCAACAAGTTCTTGACGCAATTCGGGATTTCTATCGTGAGGACGAGCGGGTTGTACAGATCCTTTTGTTTGGGTCTTTGAGCCGTGGGAATTGGGATGCGTATTCTGACATCGATCTCGATATTATTTTAACGGATGAGACAGCAATTAACGCTCAGGACGAACTTAGGCAGCTTTGCGCTGGCATACAAAGTGAGCATGGGTTTGAAGCACTTATCATTGCTGATGTGGAAGAAGGCGACGTTGTTCTGAGTAATCTGGTCGAATTTTCGATTCGCTACCATATTCTGAGTGACACAAAGCCAGCTATCTTGGACAGCATGCGTTCTATTGCGGGTGCTTTATCTTTAGATACCATTCGAGCTTCCGCCAATGATGCACACAATGCTAAACGTCAAGAGATGACTGATAGTGTCAATGCCTATATTCGGTACACATTGGGCTTACATCATGCAATCATGCGCCAAAGGGTGTGGATGTCTATGGAAATATTGCACCGCATGCGAGGATTGTTGATGGGCATGTATGCGGCTAGGCACAATGCGGTGCGTACCATTCACCTGTTTGATTCACAGGCCGATTCACAATTACAACAGTTGCTTTTTAACCTCAGCCCACAGGCTGACCTCAAATCGATGGAAGATGCCTTCATAACGACCATATCTCTACTCGAAACGCATCTTGACGCTTTTTGCGATGGCGCATATCAACTTTCGCCCACCCAAATAATCTTCCTCGATCAACTTAAACAGCTTCCTCTGTACAAAAAAACTGGGAATATCACAAGAAGTGTTGATCAATAAACCTCAGAGGTTTGTCGTTGCCTACTCTGGTCTATGCATAAAAACCTCTGAGGTTTTCGTGTATCTTCTCAAAAATCCCCAGAGAACTCTCATTCCACTGCTCTGCGGTTTCTTCTATCGCTCAACAGGCCGCTGAGCGGCAAGAAAAGACACTCCCACGCGGAGCGTAGGAGCGAGTTTGAGGTTTGAGGTTTTCGTTTATCTTCTCAAAAACCCGTGCGGCGCTCTCGTTCCACCGCTCTGCGGTTTCTTCTATCACTCAGCAGGCCGCTGAGCGGCAAGAATTGGCACTCCCACGCGGAGCGTAGGAGCGAGTCAGCGGGTCTCGTCGATTATTCATCGCAACCTTGAAACCTTCAATTAAGTGTAGAATTGAAAATTATGTCGTTCAAATCTCGAATTAAACATAATACGAAGGTAATCGTCCAGCTTCGCCAGCGTATCCACGAAACATTTGCCCGTCGCAGTGATAATGAACAAAGCTGGGTGCGTTGGCAAAACGCCTGTGCCGAGTTTCATAAGCGGTACGATGACCTCGCGTTTTTCGGCGGCAGTACAAACATTCGTCAACGCCTCCGCTCCGGTGATAAAGACGCGATTAACTATGCGATTGACTTTCTTGAGGTGCGACCCTATTTTTTTCGTTCTGGGTACATGTACAAGGACTTTATGCGTATTTTGCAAAGATGTCTGTTGTCGGCAACACAACGCAAACGATATGAGCAAATCAAGGCAAGATATGAACAATACCTTCAACAACGCACGGTAGACGAGACATGACCTATTGGAACCACAATAGCCACTATCACGATCTCATTTTGCGCCAATTGCCACATAGCTTTGGTGCTGCGCTTGACATTGGTTCGGGAACTGGCGACTTTGCTATCCGCCTAGCTAAGCGAGCGCAGCGGGTTGATGCGGTCGAGATGGATGCGCAAGCGGTGTCTGTGGCAAGGACGAGATGTGCAGCGTTTGAAAACATCACTCTCGTGACCAATGATTTTCTTAGCTATTCGTTTGTGGCTGAACAGTATGATGTGGTCACCGCTCTTGCGTCGATTCATCACATGAACCTTGAGCAGGCGCTGATGCAGGCGAAACGGGTTTTGCGGCCAGGTGGCACGCTGGTCATCCTTGGTCTTTATCGCAAATCTAGCGCGGTAGATTATGGATTTGATGTGGCAAGCACTTTGGCGCATCAGTTTTTGGCGTGGCGCAATCGTGATAATATCGCGCCTGTATCTGGCGTAGCGGTTCGGGTGCAAGAACCGGGTGAGGATTTCGGCCGAATTCAAACAACCACCAACCAAATTCTCCCCAACGCAAAAATCCAGCGTCGCTTGCTATGGCGCTACACACTCGTTTGGAAAAAACCAAACGCATAAAAATCTATGATCAAAAAAGTCGGTGAGACCATTATCAAGGAAAAGCACAAAGCGACCTGCCACTGCGGGGCTGTCGAACTAGAACTGACACTCCCCAAGGGGATTGAGAAGCTGCGACGTTGTAATTGCTCAATTTGCCGCCGCAAAGGAGCAATTGTGGCCTCTGTCAAACTGGCAAATATGCGGTTAGTCAAAGGGGAAGAAGCGCTTAGACTGTATCAGTTCAACACGATGACGGCCAAACACTTCTTTTGCTCTATCTGCGGCATCTACACCCATCATCAGCGGCGCTCAGACCCCTCTGAGTATGGATTTAACGTCGGCTGTCTTGAAGGTGTCAATCCATACGATCTGGCAGGGCCAATTGTGACGCATGACGGGGCAAATAGTCACCCCGCCGATAAGTAGTTTAGGCGTTACGCAATTCCTAGGAAGGATAGGTTAAACGTTTTGCCGCGCCGTTCTGGCGTCTGTACCAGATGAGCATCGCAACTGCGAGCGCCATCAGAACATATTCATGCGGCTCTGGCACGCCCGTCACGGAAATACCTTGCGTGTCGTCTATTTCTTCAAATTCGCGTTCAAACCGATCGTCTGCGTTTTCAAGTTCGTCAAGCAGCTTTTGCTGACGATCGTTGACCAATACGATCATCGACGAATACGGGGTGACGATGCTGTTCTCCACCGCAATCGCGTGCAGTTGGTCAAGGACGTCCAGTTCGCCTAGCGTGCCGCGATGTTCAACCATTGCGCTCAGAATCAGACGCCGCGCCGCAAAAGGAGCGAGGCCCTTGTCTTCAACCGCATCAGGGAACCATTCGTTGGCAACCTCGGTTGGGAGCGTGCGCCATTCATAGTTTTCTACAAAGTCGCGGCTAGCACGTTCGCCGTTGAGCGTGAGCGCCAAACGGGTAAGTGCATCACCTAGACTGTTGGTTGCCGCGCCCCCGCTGGCTTGAATCGCCTGCAAAGTGTCATCATCATAACCAATCGGGAAGCCGCCAAAGTGCAACATCCAAACAGGTGCATCAGGCTGCGGCACAGGGATTGGAGATTCCCCCTGCTCATAACCACTATTGTCTGTCAAAACGAATACGGCGTCATACGGTTTTTGTTTCAACCTATCGTATTGGGCGAGCAGCTCACCTGCATGTTGTCCGCCAAAGTAGAGGACATCCTCCGCTTCCAAATCGGCCAGCGCAACAACTTCCGCCTCCTCTGGATGGAACTCGCCAGAAGTTAAGATGACGTCAACCGACGCATTAAGATTGCCAAGCTGATCAAGTGCAGCAGCCACAGCGCGTTCATGGTCGACCATGCTGCGCGAGCGGTCAAGCACCACGGCCAATGACAACGATTCTGGCAAACTTGGTGCCACATCACGGAACTGCACCAGCGGACGCGCCAACACCGTTTGACCCGTATCAAATTCAACTTTGCGCCATGTATCCACATCTTGCTCGACCAAGGGGGTCGGCGTGCCTGGGGGCATCCACTGTTCATCGGTCACACGCATTGGTTCGCCGTTCAACAGGCGCACGCTTGAATCATCCCAGTAAACATTGCGCTTGACAGCAAGCTGTGGCAATTCACGACTACCCAACACGCGATAGGTCATCCAGAGGTGCAGGGTCGCGCCTTCCTTAGGGACTCTATCGCGTCCAGATGCATTTATTGTTGTGGTCGACCATGATTTAGGCGGTACAGGGAAGGCACGCAAGCGATATTGACGCGGGCCAAGCTGTTCGAGCAGCGCGGGGTCCACGTTGCGGCGAACTTCGTTGCGATAGACGGCTTGTGCTGCACCACGGGGTGAGACACGATGGGTGAACGCTTCCGATTTATCGGCCGAATCGCCCAACCACAATCCCGTTATCACCGCACTCTCTGGCAAACTAAAGTAGTAGAGTACCTCTTCCTCACTCCACAGTTGATTTTGATAAACCTCGTATAGTTCAATATCAGCCATATCGCCATCTTCCTTGATGGTGATTTCTTGACGGGTCAGCAGCACCTCACGGTCATCAACCGCCCGCCAATTGTTCGCCGCCTGCTCAACATTCCAAGTGGTGCGGGCAGCTCGCACAATTTCTTCACGCTCTCCACGTAAAATAGGCCGATCAAAAAACTGTTCATATCGCGTTGCCGCTTCGGCCGATTCCTCGCGAAAACTGTTGTTGCGCCAGCGATCCTCAATGTCAGTTTCCTGTTTCTGAGCAGGCTGGTACAGTATCGGTTGTGCAACAATGCTATATGCGTTAACAAAAGGGTCAGCCCACCATTCAGCACGACGTTGAGCCTCAGTGTCGGATTGATAAATTGAGGGATTTTTCCACATGAAGGTGTTAATATACATCTCTTTGATATGATACATCTCACCCTCGACTGTGACATAGCGTGAGCTAGCAAGGTAGGCATTGAGCAACCCGTCTCGCACTATTTCACTCTCTTTGAGCAGCGTGACAGCCGCCTCGCGTGTTACGGGGGGCGTCTCAAGTAGATCAAACGCCTGCTGTTGATACTGGCGATTGCCGAGCAGAAACACAATGATTATCAATGTCATCACGCTGCCTGTTAGCCCGTATCCTAAGATGGGGCCGTTTTCGGCCGAAAAGACACGCAACGCACGCCGCCACAAACGCGTAAACAATACAGAAACGGCGACGGGGAGCGCTGCAAACACAGTCGCCGTATAGCCAAACAAAAGCCCCCACAAAATTGTAATGGGCAAATAAATCCAGCCATCCACTGGCCGGAAGGTGATCATCGTCCAAAAATCACCCATATTTTTGATAAAATCAGCAAAGAAAAAGTAGATCAGCTTTAGAATCAAGATAAAAAGTGGGAACGCATAGAAAGCGGCCCAGATCGCCCCATAAAGCGTGACGAATAATGCGGCGGAAGCGCCCACAAGCCGCAGCCAATTGGCCCCATTACCACGTGCATCGATCCGTTTATCAAAAATTTGCCACAACAACGTTAGTATTGCAATTCCCATAAGGAACAACAGCAAAACGACCGTAGCGGGGATCTGCCGAAAAGCAAAAATGCGGATGAGAAAGAGTAGCATCAAGGGGCCTTCAACCCCATAGCCAATCGCAAGCAGTTTGCGGGGTTGTTTTCGCAGCCAAATAGCACCCACGACGGTGATGATTAACGGGATCATGGTCAGGATCACAAGACTGATTGGGAAGAGGGCAGGTATCGTACCGTTGCGCAACTCGTCTATAATTTCTTGCCCAGCAACTGGCAAAAATCCGAAAAAGATGAACATTAGAAAGATTGCATTCCATGTCCAAAAAAGGAAGTGGCCCCAGAAGTCCAGTGAACGGGCAC
The DNA here is from genome assembly GCA_049614105.1 of Promineifilaceae bacterium (SeqCode). Lineage (GTDB taxonomy): Bacteria > Chloroflexota > Anaerolineae > Promineifilales > Promineifilaceae > CALECP01. The sequence goes on along the minus strand of JBMZDF010000271.1, from coordinate 89 downwards.
GTTTTATTACGCTTCTTAGTAAGGTTGGTTTGATCTCAGTTTGCATATCATCCTCCGTTTAGGGTATCTGCAACAGTTGTGTGAATCGT
>JBMZDF010000270.1:0-8222 GCA_049614105.1 Promineifilaceae bacterium (SeqCode) | reverse complement strand
GGTTTGGGAGTCGCGGTTGCTGGTTTGAGGGTAGGGGTGTTGGTTGCGGTTGGCAGGGGGGTGGGTTCGATTTCGGCCGAACAAGCCACAATTCCCAAACTTAACAGAACTATCAGTAACAACTTTCGCATATTTGCTCACGTTGGCCTGATGCTGCCGACCATCCTTCGTTTTTGTATCTCAAACGGCGCGTATTGTAGGGAGGGTTCCCACAAAATACAATTGGTAGATGCCAACTTTTCAGAGAGTTCCCTCGTTTATCATAATTGTCTTTGTTTGCATCATTACAGGCTTTATTGGACTCATTGCCGCTGGCGTTTTTGATCCAAAGCCAATCGGAACGCAACAGCAGCAACTGCCATTCACGCGAATCGCCACAACGCACCCAGAGGAAAAAATAGAATGGTTGGCTGACGTTCCGCAATCTTTTTCGGTGCGCGGTCAATTTAGAGCGACGATGGCGGCTGAGTACAACGCTGTTCCCCATGCGTATGCGCTGATTGTGGGTGATGCAGAGCAATGGCTAGCGATTGGGATTGACGCGACAAGCGGATTTATGTCCATATGGGAGATTGAGCAAGGAAGCCAGCGAATCATTGAACCTTGGCACACGTGGGCGCACGTCACCTCGGAACGAACGCAGACGCTTTGGATTGATGTATCAGACAACGAGATTCGGCTGCGAATTAATCGTGAAGCGTATCCTGCGGTGTTTGAACTGCCCTGTCACGTTTGTCAGATTGGCGTATGGACAAATTCTGATTTGATTGTGCCACAATTGGATATTTTCTACTAATGACGTTAGCACGTAAGTGTGGGATCATCTAGTTGGTATGAGACTAACGAGTGGGATGGAAATCGGCCGATATACTCTCCAAGACGCCATCGCAAGCGGCAGCAATGCGGCCTCCTATCTTGCGTTGGACAGTGAGACAGGCAAAACGGTGGTCATCAAGTTTTTGGCACGGGCGTTAACTTTCAACGCCTACGCTCGCGGGCAGTTCCGCCGCGATGTCGAAAAGCTGATGGCACTGAAACAGCCGCAGATTGTGCCGATTTTGCGCTTTGGACAGCTCAAAGAACAGACTTATCTGGTTTCACCGTATTTCCCGAAGGGGTCACTTTCAGATAGACTCCATCCACATATTTCCACACTGATTGAAGTCAAGCGAATTTTAGAAGGAATTGCGCCTGCACTTGATGTGGCGCATGCGGCAGGCATCACCCACGGCAATTTGAAGCCGACCAACATCTTATTTGATGCCAATGATGTTCCCTATGTTGCTGACTTCGGTTTAGATCAGGCGGAAATGGCAAACAGTGGATTGTTGCGCGGGCGACAATTTCGCGGCACAGGGTATCTTTCGCCTGAACAAATTCGTGGCGAGCGGTTAACAAGTCGCAGCGATGTTTATTCGTTGGGCGTGATGATGTATGAAATGATTACGGGAGAGCGCCCATTTTCGGCCGAAACGCCACAAGCGATGCTCGAACAACATTTGAATGCACCCCCACGCAAGCGTCACAACGAACTTGACCCTATAATGCGCCACGTTCTATCTAAAGCGCCGAGTGTGCGACCCGCCACAGTAGCTCAATTATGTGCAATGGTGCCGTCAAAACTCAGCGATCAAGGGCGCTGGTGGCAGTTAATGAGCCTAAAGCGCAGGCTTTTTGCCAAATAAGTGCTGGAAATATCTACAAAATTGGCTATATTCTCTCTGAACATAGTGTCACTGTGAAGAAAAGATAAACTAGAGGATCTGAGGATTATTTGGAATGGGTTTTGCAGATGAGTTGTTGTTACTTGTATTGTGTGGCGCGTTATTTGCTGCACTTTCGCCATTTATCTATCGCCTTGCCCATGACAGGACAGGCTGGATTGTCGCCCTCTATCCCCTATCGGCCACAATTTACCTCCTAACGTTACTCCCCGCAGTACTTAAAAGTGAAGAGGCGTTTAATTTTGTCATTGAATGGGTCCCCTCTCTTGGGATAAATTTGTCGTTCTACTTAGATGGGCTAAGCATGTTGATGGCGTTGCTTGTGGTTGGCATGGGCACGCTGATTTGCATTTACGCGCAGGGATACCTGCATGGGGACAAAAATATAGGGACCTTTTATCTCTATCTTTTGGTCTTTATGACGGCAATGCTGGGGTTGGTGCTGGCTGGTAATTTGTTGACGATGTTTATGTTTTGGGAATTGACAAGTATCAGTTCTTTTTTACTAATCGGTTACAAATACAAGACCTATGCATCGCGTGCTGCCGCCACACAAGCTTTGCTGACAACGGGTGCAGGTGGCCTTGCTATGTTTGCTGGGCTGCTGTTGCTTGGTCAAGTCGGCGGAAGCTACGAATTTGCCGAGCTATTCCAACTGTCGCACGGCGCAATTACAGGGAGCAGTTTGTATCTCCCGATTTTGCTGCTAGTTTTGGCAGGGGCGTTCACTAAAAGCGCACAAACACCTTTTCACTACTGGTTGCCAAATGCGATGGCGGCCCCAACGCCCGTTAGCGCCTATTTGCACAGCGCCACGATGGTCAAAGCGGGCATCTATTTGATGGCGCGTTTAAGCCCGCTTCTGTCAGAAACAGACGCATGGTTTTATATTGTTTCGATTGTGGGCGCGATTACGATGACAATCGGCGCGTTCCTGTCGTGGCAAAATAGCGATCTAAAACGCATCCTTGCCTATTCGACTTTGAGCGTGCTGGGAACGCTGACCATGCTTTTAGGGCTGGGCAGCAAAAGTCACATCGCGGTTGAAGCGGCAGTTATTTTCTTATTGGCACACGCGCTCTACAAAGGTTGCCTGTTTATGGTGGCTGGCGCGGTTGATCACGAGGCTGGAACCCGCGAGATTGACCAGCTTAGCGGGTTGCGTAAAAAGATGCCGTTCACCTTTGTTGCGGCCTTGATTGCTGCTTTGTCTAAAGCGGGTATCCCCTTTTTGATTGGCTTTGTGGGCAAGGAACTGTTGTATGAGGCGACGCTAGATGTGCCGCTTCTGTGGTTCTTCACAGCCTTGGCGGTGTTGTCAAACGCAATGGTTGGCACATCGGCCGCGCTCGTTGTGCTCAAGCCATTCTTTGGCGCAGAAGTGAAGTCACCCAAGGCGGCACATGAAGCGCCACTAAGCATGTGGCTGGGGCCAGTTGTCTTATCGTCGTTTACCTTGGCTTTCGGTTTATTCCCCGGCTTGCTCGACAAATTTGCCACGAGGGTTGGCATGGCGATTTCTCCCGAAGTTGAATCGCTCCACCTCGCTATTTTCCATTTTGACCACGGCATCCCGTTGCCTTTTGTGCTGAGCGTGATTACGGTTGCGTTGGCGGTTAGTCTTTATTGGCAACGCGCCGCGCTTTTGCCAATCGCCGCACCGCTCAAAGGGGATCGATGGGGGCCAGAACAGTGGTATCAACTCAGCCTGCGCGGTTTGCAGAAAACGGCATCTGGGGTGACGCGAACGCTGCAAAATGGCAATTTACGCTTTTACTTGGCGACGATTTTGATCGCCTCAATTAGTTTGGTCGGCGTTACTTTGTTGACACGGGCTGAGATGGTGCTGGATTGGAGTGATTCGGCCGAAATTAGCTACTACGAAGTTGCCCTCCTCACCATCATGGTATTCGCCGCCATCATGACCGCGACCTTCCGCTCGCGCCTCGCCGCCATCGCCTCACTCGGCGTGGTCGGCTTCTCAATGGCGATTCTATTTATCTTTTACGAAGCACCCGATTTGGCAATGACCCAGTTCGCCATCGAGACGCTCTCCGTCGTGCTGATCGCGCTCATCATGGGCCGCTTGCCGCTCTACTCAGCCAAAGCGCCTTTGATCGACCGCACAGCAAGCCGTTTTATCGCGGCAGGTGGGGGCTTATTGATGACGGCGCTGGTGATGCTGACCTTGTCCGTGCCGCTGAATTCCCGCTTGACACCAGAATTTGCTGCCCGCAGCTATATCGAGGCGCACGGTCGCAATATTGTCAACGTCATTTTGGTCGATTTTCGCGGACTGGATACGTTTGGCGAGATTACCGTTCTGTCGATTGCTGGTATTGGCGTGTATGCGTTTTCGCGGCTGCGACTGTACGATGATGAGGTGAATGTGGAGGTGGATGAGGTGGTTTCGGCCGAAATTGAAGGAGGCGAAGCATAATGCGCTCACTTATCCTTTCTACCGCAACACGATTTTTGCTCCCCTTGCTGCTTCTTTTTTCAATTTTTGTACTGCTGCGCGGACATAACGATCCTGGCGGCGGGTTTATCGGTGGCCTTGTTGCCTCCGCCGCATTTGCCCTGTACGCACTTGCCTTTGATGTCCGTGCCGCGCGACGTGCCCTGCGCATCTCGCCGCGCACGCTCATCGCCAGCGGGTTGTGCTTGGCGTTAATGAGCGGCCTGTTTCCACTCTTTATCGAAGCGCCTTTTATGAAAGGGCTACAGGCCGAGGTAACGCTTCCCGTTATCGGTCATCCGAGCGTGCCGCTCTTTTTTGACACGGGCGTTTATTTTGTCGTTATCGGTGTGGTTGTCACAATCGTCTTCACCTTTTTTGAGAGTGAGGAGTTCTAAAAAATGGAATTTGTACTTGCGATTGTCATTGGCGTTCTGTACGCCGTTGGCCTTTATCTAATTATGCGACGCAGCTTGGTTAAGCTGATATTAGGGATCGCGATGCTTGGCTACGGTGCAAACCTGCTGATTTTTACGATTGGGCGTATCACACGTGACGCGCCTCCCATTATTCCTTATGGCGCCAAGCAGCTTGAAGCACCTTTTGCTGATCCGCTGCCCCAGGCGCTAATTTTGACTGCTATTGTGATTGGCTTTGGCGTTCTTGCCTTTACGCTGGTCCTGTTGCGTGAGGCGGCGCAAGCGCTGCATACGGGTGAAGTCGAAGGACTGGACATTACGCAAGAGTAGGTTTCTGTTGAATAACGTATTGCTTATTTCCCCTGTGACGATTCCGCTGCTAGCCAGCGCTTTGTCACTGCTGCTGTGGCAGCGTATTAGAATGCAGCGGGCCATTTCTACGATTGGTGCGCTGTCGCTGTTGGCCGCAAGCCTTGTGATTTTCCAAACGGTGCAGGCTGATGGCATTATGGTCATGCAGTCAGGTGGCTGGGAAGCGCCGATCGGCATCACGTTTGTGGCTGATTTGCTGAGCGCAATCATGCTCGTGCTGACCTCGCTGGTCGGATTGGCGGTGATTTTGTTCTCGTTGGTTGATATTGACCGCCAGCGCGTTGCCTATGGCTACTATCCGCTGATAAACGTCCTCATTATGGGGATTTGCGGTGCGTTCCTAACGGGCGACATCTTCAACCTGTACGTGTGGTTTGAGGTGCTGCTGATCGCTTCATTTGTCCTGCTGGGGCTAGGTGGCTCGGCCGCTCAGCTACAGGGTACGGTGAAGTATGTGGTTATCAACCTCGTCTCCTCAACTATCTTTTTGACCGCTGCGGGTATCTTGTACGGCTTGGTTGGCACATTGAATATGGCCGACATGGCGGTGCAGATTGGCGAACTAGCTCAGGTTCGACCTGGCTTGGTCACAACCGTATCAATGCTGTTTGTGGCTGCATTTGGCATCAAAGCAGGCTTGTTCCCGCTCTACTTCTGGCTACCTGCCTCTTATCACACGCCACCAATTGCCGTTTCGGCCATCTTTGCTGGCTTGCTGACCAAAGTAGGCGTTTACGCACTGATCCGCATTTTCACCCTCATTTTTGTACACGACATGGCGTATACGCACTCGCTGCTTGTGTGGCTGGCGGGGCTGACGATGCTTAGCGGCGTGCTGGGCGCAATCGATCAAATGGACGTGCGCCGTTTGCTTTCCTTCCACATCGTGAGCCAGATTGGGTACATGATGATGGGACTGGGCGTGATGGGCGTTGCGTTGTCTAGCGATTTGCCAAATGCTGACGTGATCGGCAAACTGGCGTTGACGGGCGCGATTTTTTACATCATCCATCACATCGTTGTGAAAGCAAATCTGTTTTTGATTGCAGGGGTTGTTGGCTGGCTGCGCGGTTCGTTTGATTTGAAACGGCTGGGGGGATTGATTGAAACGCGCCCCTACTTGAGCCTTATCTTCTTTCTCTCGGCGATGTCGCTGGCGGGATTGCCGCCGCTGTCTGGATTTTGGGCAAAGCTGACGCTGGTTCGTGCGGGGATTCAGGCTGAGAGCTATGGGATTGTGGGTGTGTCGTTGGTTGTGAGCTTGTTAACGATGTTCTCGATGACCAAGGTGTGGCGTTATGCGTATTGGCATGCTGCGCCAGAGATAATTCGTCGGCCGATAGATTATTCGCGACTTGAGCTTTTTGGGCATTATTTGCCTGTGGTGATGCTGTTGGTTGTGACGCTGATGATTGGATTTTCGGCCGAAACCTTTTTCAACATTGCAGACGCCGCCGCTGGTCAACTCATCGACTGCCGCGCCTACCTTGATGCCGTTCTTGGAGGGTCGCACACATGTTAAGTGTTAACCTGCTGCTTGCAATCGCATGGATCGTTTTAACGGGTGAGTTTACCCCAGCCAACTTTGCGACGGGGTTTTTGCTTGGCTACCTCATGCTGCTCTGGGCTGATAAAGGGACTGCGGCCGATAGCCCTGCTTCGCGCTATCTCAAGCGTGTTCCCAAAATTATTACCCTCGTGTTTTACTTTCTGTGGACCATCATCGTTGCCAACTTTCGTATGGCAAAAGCGGTGTTGTCGCCGCTCTCACATCTAAACCCCGCCATTGTCGCTGTTCCGCTGGACATTCAAGGCCCGATTGGCATTATGTTGTTAGCCAACTGGATTACATTAACCCCTGGAACGCTTTCGCTTGAAATTGCGGAGGATCGGCAGACAATTTTTATCCATACCTTCCAATGTACAGACGTTGACGCTTTTCGAGCAGAGATTAAAAATGATTTTGAGCGTCGATTGATTGAGGTCAGCGCATGATTTTATCTAGCCTTGCTTGGTTTGTAATTCTACCCAGTCTCGTTTTCGCCGTTGCCTGTGCGATGTTCCGATTGCTAAGAGGGCCATTTTTGCCCGATCGCGTTCTGTCGCTCGACTTTCTCAGCTCAGTTGCAATTGGTTTTATTGCCGTGTACGCGATCGCAACCAACAATGCTGTTCTTCTCGACATTGCGCTTAGCGTTGCGCTGTTGAGTTTTCTTGGCAGCGTTGCCTTTGGCTATTTTCTGGAGAAGTTCCGATGATCGAACTTATAATCGAGGGCGCGACAATTTTCTTTATGTTTTTGGGGGCGCTACTGCTGTTGATTGCGGGAATTGGCCTTGTGCGGATGCCCGACTTGTTTTTACGAATGTCGGCAACAACAAAAGGGGCCACACTGGGTGCGACCTCTCTGTTGATTGCGGCGGCGCTGCATTTTGGCGAACTGTCAACGTTTGCTCAAATTTCAGCGACTATCTTTTTTCTGTTTATCACTGCACCTGTGGGCGCACATATCATCGGCCGAGCCGCCTATCGCAAAAAGCGAGCAACATTATACGAACGCACTTCACGTGATGATCTTGAGTCGTATTATGAAAATGAGCTTTAAGGCGCTTTGTTGAGTTTTCTTGGCAGCACTATATGTTAGTCGCTGGAGAAGCGTGCGCGTAAACGTCCAAACCACGTTTTAGGTGTGCGTTTTTTACGACGTCGTGTTCGGCCTGCTGCGGGAATATCCTCTGGACTTGGTACAACCGAATCAATGGTTAGAAACCCAATCCCGTTTCTGTCGGTTGGAAAGGCTGCGATATGAACAAAAAACTCGCGCCCATCTCCTCTTTTTACTGTGAGTTGAGAGTTGTCCGAATACTTTCGCCACAAATCGCCAAAACCTTTAGTAATCTTAAATGAGGGCTGTTGACCGATTTTAATCTCGTCTAGTGGTGTATCTAATTCGACATATGCAACCCTGCGCTCAGAGCGAGCAGACATGATTGTCGCCGTAAATTGATTGACTTCCATGAATCAAAAAACCTTTTCTTTAATTTATAATCGTAATGTTTTAGTTGAGTAGAATTGCTTTATCGGCAATCTAATGTAAACCAAAGCAGTTAAGCCTCTTAACTGTTTGATGACAAGCTAATGTATCTGCAAATTTCCCTAAAATTACAGACATAAATTTCTGATTATTACTTGTATTTTGACATACTCCCCGACCTAAAGGAACGGGGATTCTAGGGTTTGAGCAGAGAT
>JBMZDF010000269.1:0-8225 GCA_049614105.1 Promineifilaceae bacterium (SeqCode) | reverse complement strand
GAATGCGTGTGAGCAAGAAAGCAACTTCAAGCTGCTTTACGCATCAGAGCTGAGCATCAAAGAGAAAATCGAAATCATCTGCCGCGAAATTTATAGCGCAGCAGGCGTCGAATACTCTGAGAAAGCAGAAGAACAGATTGCCTCCTACACCGAAAATGGTTTTGGCGGACTACCAATCTGTATGGCAAAAACACACCTCAGCATCAGCCACGATGCAAGCCTGAAGGGCGATCCTTCTGGGTTTACCGTGCCTGTGCGTGAGATTCGTGCAAGCGTCGGCGCTGGATTCCTTTATCCACTGCTCGGTACAATGAGCACGATGCCTGGTTTGCCAACGCGCCCAGCCTTCTTTGACATTGACATCGATCCTGAGACTGGCAAAGTTGTCGGCTTGATGTAAAGCCGCACCACTATTGAGTGGTTGTGGTATCTAAAAAGTAAAAAGTGGAAAGTGCCAAGCGAAAAGTAGCGCACTTTCCACTTGGTGCTGTTCACTTTTATATTCCCTAAACCCCATTTACAAATGTCAACAGTATATTTAAGCCTTGGCACCAATGTTGGTGACCGTTGGCAGAACCTGCGTGATGCAATTAAGTCGCTGGGAGGATTGATTCAGATAGAGACGGTTTCCTCTATCTATGAGACGGAGCCGTGGGGGCCGGTGCATGATCAACCCTATTTTCTGAACTGCTGCGTGAGCGGTTATTCTGATCTGGAATCAGAGCAGTTGCTTGTCGCGTTGAAGCGGCTAGAAGAGCGTTTGGGCGCACGCAATGTCAAACGTTGGGGCCCACGTCTCATTGATATTGATGTGATCTCAATTGGGCAAGTGCAGCTAACTTATGGGCGCTGGAAATTGCCCAAACCGCTGATTGAAACACAGGCGTTTGTGCTGATTCCGCTTCAGGAGATTGCGCCGCAATGGCGTCATCCTGCCTCTGGTTGTTTGGCCGAAGAACTATTGCAAGCGGTTGATAGGCGTGGAGTTGTGTTGGCTGGAGATCTGTATGATGAGGAAGTAGGGGCATTATCTGATTGATTCATTATCTGTTTTTGCTATTCAGTCCTTCTGCACAAGCCCTAAAGTACAAAGGCGAACCTATCAAAAATGGGTAAGAAAATGAGGGATTTAAGGCTGAGATGAAGTGTAACAATTATTAGGAGGGTATGGAGCTGTTTGAGTTCTATAGTATTGATTGTTGGAATAAGTTGTACAACTTTGGGGTCACCTAGCAAAGTTGAAGCCCTTCGTATAATGATGTTTAGGTAAGCACGCTTGATAATGTAGCGGAACAGACGGTAGGAGAACTAAATAAGACGTAACGTGTACAACAGTTCGTATATCAAGAAAATATCTACATTAACTAACCGTTCGCGACAGTGTTTTTAAGTGTGAAATTGTACAGGTTGATCTGACCATGTTTGTATCATTTGATATGCGGAAGACGCAATTGTTATTGTTACTTACAAAATTAAAATCTCTTGACAAGAGACTTAGAATACTTTATGGTCTCTTAACGTCAGTACAGTAATTATATGAGGGAGCATCAACCAAGTATGCTCTGTCAAAACCAATAAACAACAAAAATTAGTTTAGATTTGCAAAAATCATTGTTTTAAGTTAAGGAGAACTTAGCAAAACAATTGATCTCTATTTTAATTTAAGCCAGTTAAGACAATCTCATGAGGAGTAGTTTTTGTCTTATCAATGTTGCGTAGTGTACAAGCTAAAAAGCTTAGCCAGAATGCTTTTTTAGTAGTTTTAAGCATTCCGACGCCCCTATTTTAAGTGTGACTAATGATTCATCAGCCAGAGATGATTTTCATTTCGGTTACAGGAGCTTTGGAGAGAATTTTATGAAAAGCCAGTTTTCATGTTCACAGTTTTCTATACAGTTTTCTATATCGTTTATTATAGTTCCTATTCTTCTTATCTTGGTGTTACTTCACTCACCTACAGTTGTCAAAAATGAGAGCTCTGCTCCTGAAACAACTGAACAGTTAGAAGAGAAGGGAATGCAGCAGGCTCCGCCTGAGTCGGCTGCAAACATTTCAGATTTCCTTTTACCAAACCACCGTATTCAAAAAATTAACAGCCTACCAGCGATAAACACTATCCTAGATGGTACGAACCATGATGACCCAAGCTGGATGGGCAGTTTGAGCCAAACTAGTCTATTCAATAACGGTCGCAGCGCGAATGGTCGTGGCGATAAAAATGTCAATGTGCGTTCTAATCGGCTAAACGATGCAGGGGACGTGGTGAGCTTTGACAATCAAGTGGCGGTTATTGTTGAAGCTGACACATTTGAAGGGGACATCGCGCTAGAGTTTAAGCGTGTGGCGACAGGTAATCAGGCCACAGCCCGTGAGGCACTGATGCAGGGTGAGTCAGAATCTGTGTTACAGTTTCAACTAGAAGCGGTTGACACGCGCAGCAATCAAATTATTGAAGAAACCTTTGATAAACCGGTTAGACTAGTTGTTGATGTGCGTGAACTAGGAATTGAACTAGATTCAGATCAACATCAATGGACTTTATATTATGAGAACGAAGATGAGCCAGGTGAGTGGCTTGCCGTTCCTACGACAACCTATCAGGATAACGGGCTTCTTAGCGCCGATGTCAATCACTTCTCAAATTGGGCAGTTGGCGCAGCGCCTGAACAGTGGAACTTGAGCTGGACCCCCCCTGCTGTCAGTGGGTTTAGTGGTGCTGCAACTTATGCCCATGATTTAGAACTTCCTGCGGGTCGTGGAGGGCTTCAGCCAAGCGCCAATCTTTCATATAGCAGCCGTGGGATTGACGGACGCCTACAATTGATGACAGGGAGGAACCTTGCATCAGGTTGGAACTTAGCTGATACTAAAATTGTGCGCGATGGGGTAAGAGTTGAGCAGCAAGGCCCATGGTATACCACCAACTGTCCTTCCAATATGAATGCCTGCCCTGTGTATGTCCATCCTGACAAATTCCGTTTAGTATTAAAAGGGGCGGGGTATGAACTGATTTTCGCTGAAACAGTAAACGCCAACACAACACGCTACAGCGTCAAGGACGCACCACAGATTCGTGTTTTGCGTCACTTCGATGTGTCAGCACCCAACTACGACGGATTGTATTGGACTGTTACAACAGGAGAGGGAACAACCTATCGGATGGGTTTCACTGCTGACAGCGAACAATATCAGCAAGCATCGCACCATAGTCAGATTGATATCAGTGGCCATCGTGGGAATAACAGCGGCAGCAGTACAAATCATAGCAACCGGACAGCGTCTGGGGTCTCATGGCATCTTGATTCAGTTCGTGATGTCAATGGGAACATGATGACCTATCATTATAATCACAAGCTGGAAAGCAAAACGCTCTATCCTCGGAATGATACATTTTATCAAAATCCGATTGCGTTTAAGGAACATAACAATCGGCTAGCTTACGTTGTGTACAATTACAAAGCACTTCAGGCAGACAGTACACCAGATGCAACTCCTTTCCACCCCAGCACAGACGAGGCAGCTACACTCATTCGATTTGCCTTTGTTGCCAGCAGTAGCGTCAATGAGTTTGATCTGTGGTCAACCCGTCGTCTTCATCCCATCACACGTGTGGCAGTTTATCATCAACCAAATTTGAAGAGCCAATTAGGCAACAACTTTAGCCCGTTACATCCAAACACAGCGCCCATTATAGAGTATCGACTCACACGTGGAGAGTCAGCTTTTGTGAATGATTGTAATGGGGGGACTCAGACAACAGGGAACTCTTACATTAGTAAGGTTCAGCAGTTTGCCAACGTTGATAGCAATTTGCGTAGCAATGATGGGGTTGGGTTGCCTGCAACTGAATTTACCTATGCAACGTTGTCGCATAATGTAGGCAACAACAGTACAGGGCAACAATGCCGCTTCAAATATCTATCACAGGTTAAAAACGGATATGGGGGTAACAGTACCTTCACCTATGCATCAGATGGGCGCTTCATCCTAACATACAATGAAATCTGTGCGGAAAACTTGGCGTTCTTAGGATGCCAATGGGCGCAGCATTTTGGCAACAGCTATTATGTGACACAGATGCTTCAGAATGATGGGCGCAATAGCTATAAAACAACCTATCAATACGGCCCCCCTTGCTATGATCAGACAAGCCAAGGCCACCTTGGCAATGGAACACAGTGTCAGGTGACGCAGATCGAGCCGCCAGAGTATGGTGGACTAAATGGATTTAAATGGTCACAGTCAAAAGTATACGCGGAGAATGGGGGCGGGCTTCTGACGCGAACGAGAACAACATATCATGTGGATGATCAAAATGGAACGCAGCTAACGTTGATTGGGAAACCAAAAAATGTGAAGGTATTTAACTCAGCCAACCAGTTAGTACACGAATCAAACACAACTTATCAAAAATTCGGATTTGATGGTACAACCTTTACCCGTGCTACTGTTCAGGAAGAGACTAAGAAAGATCCAAAGACTAACCTTTCACTCACAACCAAGGTGAAATATTTTTACGATGCGTCGCTCTCAGATGGAAAGCAGTTAGGGCATGCGACTGTCGTGAGATATATGGGAGATACATCATACCTTGGGGATGAGCGAACGGTGATGACCCGCTATCATCCAAATAATAGTTCAACTGGTGTGTGGATTGTGTCAGCTCCTGCGGAGCAACGAACTTATCAGGGAAGATACAGTGCTAGCCAATTTGACAGTGCTGTAAACAGTAATGAGCTGCTTGTTGCGAGCCAAACAATTTATGATCATCCTGCTAACCCAGCTAATCTTCCGCCAACGCAGGGACGCCCTGTCGCTGGATTTATGGGGGCGCCAGGTAAAGAGATTGATGGCAGTGTCAACGGCTGGATTAGTACAGGAGAAATTGAATATGATGAGTATGGCAATGTAAAGCGGCAGCGCGATGTTAAAAGCAGCATGGGGCTGAGTGGCGTCGAGACGATGATCAGCTACGATGGTGAGTATCATTTGTTTCCAGAGGTAATCAGTGACACGCAGGGCAATCGGACGACTTTTGAGTTTTATGAATTCACGGCTGGCACAGGCGTGCCAAACCGTCCTTATGGATTGCTCAAACGAGTCGATACGCAGCTCACGTTAAACAATACGAACGATATTGCCACCGTATTCTATGAATACGATCCGTTCCGACGGCTGCATACGGTCTATGATGATTTAGCTGACCGAGGCGTTCCGGGTAACATTTGGGATGGTGATCCTGCGATGCGCTATCGTTATGCAGACAATAGTTGGAACAGTAGTGTTTCTGGGCTAGACCCTGCCAATGATAAACCGTTTATGACGATTGTTGAATCGCGCCCTGCTAGTTTCCCAAAGCCAGGCAGCAGCACGGCAACAGTTGACTACAATTATAAAGATTTAACTTTCCACGATGGTTTCGGCCGACCAATTCAGACGATGCAGACGTTTGCCCAAGTGGAGGGACAAACAGACTATCGGGATTCGCTGGTTAATACAATTACCTACGGTGCTCATGGGCATCCTGTTTGCCAGACTGCGCAATATAGCGTGCCGCATTACCAAGATCGTGGTCTAAGTTGGCCTGATTCTTCCTTCGACCCTACAAACTGTACGAGTAGATCACATACTGCGACGCAGTACGACGATTTAGGTCGTGTGGCAAAAGTGATTGCGCCAAGCGGCAGCGAGACACGCTACTACCCACATTTGAAAGATCGCGCTCACTTAGAAAATAAGGGACGTGGCTCCCATGCTGCAATTCCAGCAGGGCAGGTTTTCCACACAGTTGCGGCTGTTGATGCGCTAGGTCAGCATAAGGGGCTGCGGTGGACAGATGTGAACGGGCAACTACGGTTTATAACTGAATATTCAGGTAGCAGTGGCCCGCATCCGCTATATGGGCTGACTGAGTACACTTATGATGGGTCAGGCTATTTGACGAAGGTGACAGATACACAGGGGAATACTACCTCAATTGAGTACGATCGTTTAGGGCGTAAGACAGCGATGGATGACCCCGATATGGGGTATTGGGAATATACCTACGATGCGGTAGGTAATTTGATTCATCAAAAGGACGCTAAAAATCAATCACTTTGTTTCTATCATGATGCAGCTAATCGTTTGACAGGCAAGACAGATAATGGGTCTGCGACAACCTGTCCCGCGACGCCAACGGCAGCAGACACATTGGCAAGTTATGTTTACGATACATTGCAATATGGTTTAGGCCAAGTGGCAAGCGTGAGCTGGCAAAGTCAAAATGGTGGTCACATAGGCAGCGACAGTTTTATCTATGATGCACAAGGGAGAGCGACAAGCCAGACACGGACGCTTGACGGACGGGCGTTTACAATGACGACGACAGCATTTGATGTTTTGGATCGGCCGATGGGAGTGATCTACCCAGATGGTAGTAATGTCGCGATTGGGTACGATCGTGAAGGGGGAAATACGCTGACCGTTGACGGGACAATGTTAGTTGAAGATGTACGTTACAACGAACGTGGGCAGATGGTGGCGTTAGAACGAGGCAATGGGCGTGATACGCTATTCACCTATTACGGAAAGTACAACAATTTTGGACTGTATAAGGCGGAGACGCCAACCGTGCAGACATTTGAGTATCAGTATGATTTGATTGGAAATATCACTCAAGTTAGTGAGACGCAGAGTGGGGATGTGCAGACCTTTGGGTATGATTTCCTCAGCCGTTTGGTGACAGCTCAAGCGACTGGCGGCGTGGCCGATTACAACCATTCGTATAGTTATGATCCCTTAGGGAACATGTTAGGGATGACGACCACAACGGAGACGAGAGCTTACGATTACACGAACTGGGCGGGCGGCACAAATTGTCCGACAGGGGAGCTTAACCATGCACATGGGTTGCCACATGCAGTTAAGGCGGTCAACAGTGACTACTTCTGCTATGACGCCAACGGCAATATGACAAAGCGGCATGAAGGCGGGACTGATTTTTTCCAACTGTTTGATGGCGAAAATCGCCTGACGCATGTGCAGGATAATGTAGGCGCGGTGACGCGCTTCGATTATGACGCGACGGGGCAGCGGATGAAGACAACGGATGAAACAACAAATGTTGAAATCTTCTATCCATTCCCTGGCTATGAATTAGAGGTGCAGACTGACGGTACCGAGATTGAGCGTATGACCTATTCTCTCGAAGGACAGGCAATTGTTCAGCGTGTGAAGGATAACGCCAATCGGGATGATTGGTATTATATTCACACAGATCACCTTGGCTCCAGCACTGTGATGACATTTGGACACAACAATCCGAACGGCAACCTCGGTAATGTTGATGTTAGTAGTTATGCGCGTTATCTGCCGTTTGGTGGGTATCGAGGCCAACCGACGAGTAACTCAGATATTTCTGACAGTGGCTTTACAGGCCACAAGCATAATGATAGCGTTGGTTTGATCTACATGAATGCACGGTTTTATGTGCCGTCAATCAATCGGTTTGCGAGTGCGGACACAATTGTGCCAGATCCTGTGAATTCACAATCGTACAATCGATACTCGTATGTTGAGAATCGGCCGATTAATCTCAATGATCCTTCTGGGCACTGCGGGGAAGGCGAAAATTTAGAATTGGGTGAAACTGAGTCATGTACAACAATCGATAATGCTGATGATGCACAAGAGCTTTTAGATGCTATAGATGCTTACTTGCATTGGTATGAGCGCGACTTTATAGGTTTTTTGGAAGCGATGGGGATATTAGATATTGCTGGAAGTAAAGTGGCCAGAGAGCAGATTGCTAGAATGTTAGGCAAACTACTGCCTGAACTTAGCGCAAAAGCGGCAGGTTGGATTTCTGGATTTGTTGTAGCTGGAATTACAAGCCATAAAGCAGATAAAAATGGGCATACGTCTCTTTATCTTTTTCGGGATGATCTTGAGAAAGCGATTGGTGTTTGGAGAGAATCAGGTAGAGATGATTTACTGCTCGATATTAATGTTTTCAACCGAAATGGTCAATTAGGTTCTACATATATCAACATCTCTTTGCGTTCAAAAATATCTATCGAACAAACGGAGAACGGCCAAGTAATGCATCAAGACATGCTATTTCATAGTCAGCGTAAGGCAGAAGGATATGGGAATGCATTTCATAAAATTTTTGATAAGTTGATGATAGGCTCACAGGCCGAAATTGGAATTTATTATCAAAGACGAACCTGTACGCGTTCAAC
>JBMZDF010000268.1:0-8228 GCA_049614105.1 Promineifilaceae bacterium (SeqCode) | reverse complement strand
TGCTTCGACAGGCTCAGCCACCGCTCTTTACTCAAATGAAACACACCCCAAATTAATGGATGGTCCATGTCTGAGTATCAATATTACGAGTTTCAAGCAATCGATCGACCGCTAACGATAGAGGAGCAAAATGAGGTTGCCAGCCTCTCCAGTCGGGTTGATCCACACCCAAGACAAGCAGTTTTTGTCTATCATTTCGGCAACTTTCGCGGGAATGAACTCGACGTTTTGGCACGCTACTATGATGCGTTTTTCTACATTGCAAATTGGGGAACAACACGTCTCGTCTTTCGTTTACCAGCTGATGTCGTTGACGAGAAGCTTCTGCGCCGATATGAAGCAGACGAATTCGTCGTGATACACAACCGTGATAAATATCTGCTTGTCGAGTTCCGAATCCACGATGAAAATGGCTATGGTTGGACAGAAGGCGAAGGCTCACTGTCTGGACTACTGGGGCTACGCGATGCGCTTCTAAACCAAGATTATCGCATTATGTATTTGGGATGGTTGCTGGGGGTTGCTAGCGAATGGCTCTATGAAGATTTACAAGAACCGCCTGTTCCAGCAGGATTAGGCCAGCTAGATACTGCGCTGCGCAATTTTGTCAAGACATTTGAGGTTGACAATACCCTAATTTCTGCAGCTGCTCAAGCCAGCAGCAAAATCGGCGCGAATCAGAGCGGAGGGTGGGAGCAAGCGATTGAGAAGCTCTCAGCAGCCGAGCAAAAAGCGTGGCTCATGCGTCTTGCAGAAGGCGAACTGCTGCTCTCCCTGCGCTTCCAGCAGCAACTCGCAAAATCTTCCCCCAAGGCTAGGCATGCAATCCGCAAACCACGCACAGTTAGCAAACTGCTGGCACAGGCGAAAATGGCAAGCCGCATTGCTGACAGATTAGCGAAAAGACGCGCAAGCGCCAAATGAGTTAAACGTAAAACAGTTACCCCACAAGCAGAAATTGCATGGATGGATCACACAGCCATTTTGCAATGGCCGATTATGATTGCGCATCCCATTCGGCTGCAAGCATCCCATAAAAAACAAGGTCGATGAAACCATCATAATGCGCCGAAGCTTGACGCAAGATGCCCTCTTGCACAAAGGCCAGCCGTTCAGGAATAGCGCGACTGGCTTTGTTGTCGGGTGCAACACGAATAGTAATGCGGTTTAGACCCAGATCGTGAAACCCATGATTGATGACAGCACGGCAGGCGCGGGTCATGATACCTTTGCCTTGTGCATCGGCCGAAAGCCAGTAGCCAATTTCGGCCGATTTATTATGCTCATCAATCCGATGCAGCCCGATCGACCCAACCAGTTCACCCTGAAACCAAATCCCAATCGCCAAATCGGTTCCATTCCCATACTTGGTCCGCATCGCTTTAATGAATCCTAGCTGATCCTGAACGGTACGTGTACTTTCAATCCACGGCAACCAAGGGCGCAGATGGTCGCGATTGCGATCGGCAAGTGCAAACAGTTCTTTCGCATGACACGGCGCATACAGTCGCAGAACAATATCGTCATTAATTTGATGGCTAAACATGTCTGCAATTCTAGAGGAGAGTTTGCCGTGAGACGAGCAAACTGACCAAAAACGGCTTCAATACAAAGGAAAAAGCCACCTTTTCGGGTGGCTTTTAAGGATTGGGAAGAGGAGAGAGAGGATTAGGGCGTCTACAAAATGAGCAGATGCCCTATAAAAATGTCTAAACGTTTTCTAACTCTTATTCTACTCAGGTTGGTGCGCGTAACAGTACGCTGACCCTTCCATTGGCTTACGTTTACACTGCGCTCCGCTTTTTGTGATTCCTTGGCATTGTTCTGCAACCAAGACAATGGGGTCAGGATCAGCTTCTTCCGCCACAGGCTCAATAACAATTTCAAGTTCAGGCGGCGCGAGTTCTACGTTTATTGGTTTGTCGATTACAATCTCGATTTCGGCCGATTCAGGTTCGGGTGTCTCTTCAACCTGGATGTCCACATCTTCAACCACAACCTCAACACGCCGCTCAATCACGATTGTAAAATCCATGAAATAGAGTGCAGCAACACTCAACAGCATAAACGGCATAAGCGGGGCAAGCAACAAAACGCCAGCCGCACCCGCAACAGCGGGAACATCTAAAATCTGTTCATTTGTCCTGCTATTTAGCACTTTAATACGATGTACAGATGCATCGTTCATTAATTCTTTGACCACATTGACCATTTCACGGCCTGCGACTTCTATTTCTTCTGTGGCTTGATGCACAGATTCGCGCATTGTTTCTTTAGCACTCATTAGGAATACCCTTTGTTTTGATAATTGGGGCAGCTGTAATCAGCCGCACGAAACTCAATACGCAGCAGGAAATTAAATGTTGCAAGAAATCAGCGATTTGCCCAGATGATATGGGGTGAAGAAAGTTGCAAACGGCTGCCACTCCATATTTGGAGCGGCAGCCGTGGCCGCTCTCGCCCCATATTTGGAGCGGCGGCAATGGATGGGAATCAATAAATAATTTAGCGATTCTTGTGTTTAAGGGGACACCTGCTTGGCAATCGCGACCAGTTGTTCTGAGCTAGTTGCGCCGCTTGTATAATCGACCCCCATGAGTGCGAACCACACATCGTTGTCGAGCGTCCACATCAACGCACCTTGTCCAAAATCAACGTAAAAGGCGCTGACGCCCACCTCGCTAACCTCAACGCCGCCCGATGTTTTCACAAATTCAAGTTCACTTTCATCGGCTAACGTGAAACTGAGATAGATGCCACGATCGACAAAGGCGTATTGGCAATCGCCGTTTGTTGAGGGTTCAGCGAGCGGGGTTGTGTCAAGAGCGAGGGCGTTTTGGACTGTTTCGGCCGAAAGTAACCCACACCCATCAAAATCATACACCACCACAGCTTCCGCCACTTCGCCCAACGAAAACTGATACGCGGCCAACATGGACGGCTCCTCATACTCACGCTCGGCCGTGAAGCAAACAACCGCTGCGGCCGGCTCCGACGCCAGCACTTGCTCATGCGTTTGGGTCGCCTCTTGCTCCTGAAGCAGCGTACCGCTGGCGTCAAACGTTCGCGCCGTGAGTCGCGGTCGGGGCTTCTGTTCCAACAGTGAGAATGTCAGCTCTGCACCAGCATGGGCGTAACAATCCTGTGCTGGCGTTCCGTCCGCACGGGGTCCCGCCAGCGTTCCCTGCAACAGACCCTGCCCAACTGACAACGCTGCATCGATCGCATCAGGCGCATCACCACCGCTGTTCGCGTCGTTCTGTTGCGCCAGTTCAACCGTGAACTCATAAAGCTGTGCCGTAATCTCGATATCGACATACCCATCATCTGACAACCCGATCGCCAGCGTCTCGCCCTCGTCGCCCTCGAACAGATTGCTCCAAGCCCCGTTGCCCTGCGGATCGCGTAATGAAAAATCTGTCTGCAACTCAGTTTGTATATTGACCAAATGTACGCTCACAATATCGCCTGCCGCTGCTTCCACACGATACACATCACGCATATCAAGTGACAGGTCCTCTAGACCAAAGGACGCTGATCCGCTGTAACTGCCAGGCTGGATAAGGGTTGGGTTATCAAAATCGTCGCTTGCGTCGCCGCCAGTGCCTGCGTCGTTTTGGGCCGCATCCTCTTGCGCATCAATTTCGGCCTCAATGATTGCCATCGCGCCATCCGCTTCGCTGTCAATTTCGTCATCAGCATTTCCTAAAAAGGTGTCCAACACCGTTTCTTCAACGGCATCTGCCAATTCGCTCTCGTCTATCACATTGGTGTCACTTGCCAGAGCAGTTTCGGCATTTGGTTGGTCAACAACAGGGTCAGACGTGTCGCCACCGCCACAAGCCACCCAAATACACAAGCCAAATATCAAAATAGCAAACTGCAACATTCGTTTATAGGATTGATTCATCAGTTATTTTTCCTAAGCTAAGTTGTTGAGTTAGAGGGAACGGACTAAACAGTCCGTTCAACAGTTCTCTCTCGTTCCGCCGCTCCGCATGGGAGCGAGTTGCGAGTTAAGCGGGACGTCGCTGTTGGCGCGTTCTCGTTAGTAAGACAGTTATCACAAACAAGCTTAAAAATAGCGCCACTATCGGCCGATGTGTCGCAACCGTCATGCCGCTCATGCCAACCGAGACGGGCGCTGAGGCATCTGTGACCGCCCAGTCGCTAAACTGTGTCACGCCGTTGCGCGTCACTATTGTGGCGTTAAAGCTGTCGCGTGAGCAGTCCCAAGCGTCGAGACTGGTGTCGTAACGGCAAATTTGTGGGTCAGGGTTGTTGTTGTGTGGCAAGGTCAGGTTGAGTTCAAACCCGCTGCCCTCCGCCTTGATGCGGTAAAACAGGCCATTGCCCATCAATCCTTCTGCCTCTGGATGGCTTGTCATCACCTGTGTAACCGTGATCGTTTGCAGTGTGCCGAGCGTGACGATTTCCATGTTGAGTTGGGTTGGGCCAAAGGTAAACGTTTCGCCCTCGGCAAATTCATCTTGCGTCACGGAGGCACTGTCGGTCAGCAGCAGTTCATATGCGCCCAAATCGCAGGCGTAGTCGCTGCGACCCACATTGCGGATGTCGTAGACGGGACAGTTGGCAGTCACGGTGGTGCTGTCAACGGCGGGGGATGCGCCTTGTAGCAATAGGTTGCCGTAGTCGTTATCGGCCGAAGTCGTCCAATCCCCATCACCACTATTTGGCACAACGGTAAACAGCGGATCGTCCATTTCCATCACGCCTGAGCAGGTGGCGGCGGTGATGCAGTTGGTGAAGGTGTCTACATTGGAAGCGGAGACTAAGTTATCAACCATCGTTGTGGTGGCTCCAAAGGGGTATAGGTAGATTTGCTCGCGCCGATCGGCCGAATTACCCCAAAAGATTGACCCAGTGAACGTGCTGATCACCCCTGAGTTCACATAAACGCCACCCCCGTCTGTCGTGATAGAATCCTCATTTGAGGCCACATTGTGTGCAATTGTTGAGTAGCTAATGTTCAGTTTAGGGGGTGAGGTCGAGAAGATAAGATCCTCTATCGCAAAAATACCGCCCCCATCAGAACTCGCTTGGTTCCCTACAAACACACTGTTCAACGCACTGAATAGGCCATCCTTGAAGTAAACACCGCCACCTTTACGGCCAGATACGTTGCCCGCCACAACAGTGTTGGTCAACATCGTGCTGCTTTGCAGAGCCTGAATGCCACCGCCGTTAAATTCCGAATCATTCGCCTCAAGCCGCGTATCGTTTATGTTGAGGACGCCTTCATCAACCGAAATCCCGCCCCCAGCGTAGCTGGCCGTGTTGGAAATAAACGTGCTGTTGCTAATTATCCCTGTACCGTACACAAGCGTGACACCACCGCCATCTCCCGACGCTTCATTGCCTGTAAAAGATGTCTGATCCAGCGCGAAGTCACTAAAACTAAAGAAACCGCCACCTGTGCCACGCAAACCTGTGTCTGTACCAACAGCTTGATTATTGCGCACAATCGTATTGACCACATCAAGCAAATCACCAGAATGATATATCCCGCCGCCACGAAAACTAACATGATTATTTTCGATGATACTATCAACAATTGTGCCGCCTGATGCCCCAAGGGCAATGCCGCCGCCGTCCTTTGCCTCATTATTATCAAGGGTGATGTTATTGAGTTGAACTGTGCTGTTGCCAGCAGAAATGCCGCCGCCCCAGTGCGCTCTGTTTTGGCGGAGCGCAACGCCCGCTAAGTCCATTGCGGCAACGTTGACAAATGCGATCCCGCCTCCATCTTCAGTTGCGACATTATAGTTAGCATATCCGCGCAGCGTCAGCATCGCGTCGTTGTGGACATAGAACCCGCCACCGTTGAGGCTTGCCGTATTTTCGCTAATGTCGCTGCTGGCGTCTTGCTGCGTAAAGCGTGTGCCGCTGCCCGTCATGTAAACGCCGCCGCCGTTCGCCGCTGCGTTTTGCCAAATGCGCGTGTCGCGTGCGGTCGTGATTTGTGCGCCACTTTGTAGATAAATGCCGCCGCCGTTGCCCGTTGCCGTGTTTTGCAAGATATGGGCAAAGCTGCCAATCTCAAGCGAGATGTCATTGGCAAGGTAGATTCCTGCCCCGTCAACTGCCGTGTTGCCTGGGCCAATTTTTGTGTCTGCTAAGAATGTGATTGTGGCAGGCGTATTTGGAGCCGATGCGTAAATTGCGCCGCCTGATGAGGTTGCATGATTGTTTGTTAGCTCGGCCGATTGCAAAGACACAACGCTTGAGTCAGAAAGCGCAATCGCACCACCCACACCAGCACGGTTGTTATTCATCTTGACGTTCACCAATCTCAAAGTGCCGTCTTCGACTTTGATTGCACCGCCGACAGTGGTTGCGCGGTTGTTGTTGACTTCGCTGTTGAGTAGTTTTAATTCGGCCGAATTTCCCACCGTCGCAGCCCCACCAGCAAACCCGTCGCCACCGTCTAAAATCACCTTCCCCAGCGTCGTTTCCGACCCCGCACCAAGCTGAATCAACGTGCTTTTTGCATCCTTAAACGCAATTCCCGTTACTTCGAGCGTGTTCAAAGGAGAAACGGTCAAGATGGGGCCTGTCATCGTCAGATCGTGCATGAAATCGATCACAACGGGGTCGATGGCAAGCGCATCACAACTATTGTTTGAGCCGATAATCTCGATCTGTTTGCCCCCATCATGCATGTAGTAAGGCGTTGTCTGCTGACGTACATAAAGCTTGTCGCCATGAGCCGCCGCCGCAAGCGCATCCAGATAGGTTGGATAAGCACAGCCCGTGCTGTTCAGCCCAAACGCCATATCAGCCGCAAGCCCTTCAAACGCGCCTATATCGACATAATCCCAGAGCACGCGCATCTGTCCCGACCGATCAACGGCAGGTAGTTCTGCAAATGCGGAGGATTTTAGCTGGGGATCGATGTTGCCTGCGTCAACTGGCGCGGCGTTGTTTGTTAGGTAGAGATTGCCATAATCGTTTGTGCTGGGGTCTGGATAGCTGATAAAGCCAGGATCGGACCCAATTGCACTGATGCCGCTACAAATGACGCTGTCATAATCATGCCCTGCGGCGCTGCAACTGCCTTCGCGCCACAAACTATCCCAAATGTGGAACGATGCGAGACCCGTTTGATTGCCTTCAACGTGAACCCTGTCTGCGAGAAGCGAGTTGATAACTTTAGCGTGTCCATTGCCGCCAATGCGGATGGCGCTGCCGTTGTTTTCGGCCGAATTCGCCGCAAAAGTACTGCTCTGAATCACAACCTGCCCTGCGTTCGCATGATAAATCCCACCACCAAACCCAGTCGCAGAGCTGTTGTCAACTTCCTTTCTCGCCTCATTACCCACAAAAACAGCGTTCATCAGATTGACGCCAACCCCATTGGTTGAAATCCCGCCGCCGTTGTACGCGCTATTGCCAGCAAAAGTGACGCGCTCCAGATACACCTCGTGTGAGCCGCTGCCGACGATACGCGCACCGCCCCCGTCGTCTGCCTCATTTTCCAAAAATGTGACATTCTCAAAGCGAATACCGCTTTGACCGCCGCTGTAGAAACCGCCGCCGCTTGCAGCATTGTTGTGGCGAATGAGCACGTTACGCAACGTAAATTGACCCTCTGTTGCGTAAACGCCGCCGCCCAGCAAGTTAGTCAAACTGCCGTTTGCATAACCACCTTCAATGGCAACCCCATCAACAACAGCGCCCTCGGCCCCGTTGACAAATTCCAACACGTGGTACGCATTGTCCGTTACGATTCCGCTTGCACCGATGTTGCCGCTCAGCACCGTGCCGTTTGAACGCGGGTCTGCGTTGCGCGAGTTGAACAGCAGTTCGCCCCCATTAAACCCACCATAAATAGTCACTTCACGGTCAATTTCAAAACTGTCTGTGCGCAATGGGCCTGTCGTATAGATGCCCTGCGCCACCCAAAGCTCGGTGCAACTCGTCGCATCGATCGCTGTCTGTACATCGGTAAACGCATTTGTCCATGACAAACCGTTGCCGCTACCGTTCGCCGTCTGATCAACATAGCAAATATTTATAATTGATAACGCTTCGGCCGATGGCAGCAACATAAACCCTGTTGCAAATAACACCATACAAATGATGAAAACTTTAGTTAATCGAACCATTGATTAATCTCCTAAATACAAAAGCTGTGTTCCAAATGGGTTGCTGACGATAACGCAGACTGAGCTTGTCGAAGTCGTAGCAGCTTGTCGAAGTCGTAG
>JBMZDF010000267.1:0-8260 GCA_049614105.1 Promineifilaceae bacterium (SeqCode) | reverse complement strand
TCGATATAAAAAGCGATCGGCTCGCCTTCTTTGCTCAATCGGAGCGAATCGGCTGAAAAGGAGACAAACGGCAGTTGTAACCCTTCAATCGACCGTTCCTCAATTGCGACGATTCCGCGTTCGGCCGTTGAGATGCGAATTGTGCCTGCTGCTTGTCCGACAGACAACGGCGCGGACAACATAACTTCGGCCGATTCAGACGGCGAATCATACCAACGGGCTGTGTACAGGGTATAGCCCGAGAGCGCAAAAAATAGCAGCGCAAAAAGTCCAGAGGCTATCAGGGCGAAACGTGTTAATCGATCATCATTCATACAAAATTATTCGTTGTTTGCAATCTTCACTGCTAAAAACACCATCACCCGACTCCAGCGCAGCAAAAATCCACGTATCGCTCGCAAAAGCAAGTGTTGGATCGCATTGTCGCGCCAGTTGCGTCCCAGCAAGCGCGTTTCAAACTGTTCAAGCCGCTTCAATGTGGGCGACCGTCCATCATACAGCCAATTCTCAAAGCCAGCGATTGCTGTCAGGTGTTGATTAAGCCTACGCCCAACACCTTGCCGCAAATCAAGCGCCGTCTCTCTTTTCTTACAAAGCGTCACGCGACCCAACAGTTGTTTTTCAGACCATGCAGGGTCATAAGCCAACGGCTGATCGCCACGTGTCACCAAAAACCGCGCATCATGTTTGGTTAAGCAGCCAAAATAACGGTGTGTGTAAAGCGCATCGCTGGCAACCACGGTCACGATGTCACCAAGTTCTAGTTGCGCCACCGTAATCGTTTCAATTTGTATCCGTTCATTGACAAGCAGAAGCGGTTCCATACTGTCACTTTCAACGGTCAACAGCGCCTTGCCGTTGGCAGCAAGCAGTTGGCGGACAAGTTGGGCGGTTGTGGATACGTCGGCAGACATAGCTACTTTACGAGAAACGACATTGTACAAACGGTTTGAGTAAGTCTACCCGAATCGGGGCCGCTCTCACCAAGCATTAAGTCGATCCCGCCTAATCTTCTACCAATGCCTCCAGCGCTTCAAAGCTCACAACGGGCGCAATTGATTTGAGAAAGGCGCGTAAGGTTGGCGATTGCTCACGAACAGCCACGACCGTTGGGCCAACTGGATCGCTGCCTGTTGCGCCACCTGATGCGGCATAAGCGCCATAAAATGCAAAATAAGCCTGATTGATTTTACGAATCAGGTAGCCATTTTCGACAAATAGCTGTCTACGTGTTTCCATGTAATTTTCGGCCGAATCAATCTCCCCACGTGCCAAACGTTCATCGACCTCGATACGTGTATCTTGCATCTCAGCGCGAAAATCAAACGCGGGTGGCTCGCTCGCCGTTGTCGTGTCTTCCTCACGGCGCGGCGTCTCGACAGGCACAAATTCAGGATAAAACTGCTCAACAAGCTGGTCGCCAATTTCTGTCCCAACGATTGTTGCCGCCGTCTCATTGATGGTGCGCAGCGTCGGGATTGTGGCGTAGTTGCGCCCCAGAGGATAGAGCGACAGCCAATGATGCGCCCATTCATGCGCGATTGTTCGCACAAGCGAGTTTACATTGTCTCGTTCGCTAATCATCGCGGGATAGGTTCCCAACCCACCAATCGGCACAACAAGCGCAGACATTCCTAGCTCTGAGAAAATCTCCTTTTCGAGCAAATCACGCTCTGGGATTGTGATCTCATTTTTGAGCGGAACCTGTATCTGTTGTTCAATTCGATCGCGTGGAGAGACGATTAAAATCATTGGCAGCGGGGTCATTTGCGCCTGAACGGGCGGCCAAGCACCACCAAGCAATTGCATGTCTTCTGACTTGAGAATATCGGCGACTTGGTTTTGCAGGATGCTTTCGGCAATCGGCCGAATTTCGGTTGAATCAGCACGGACCTGCGCTAATTCGGCCGAAAGCAGCTCAGAATCTTGCTCAGGGTTGTCGGACGTTGCATAAATATTTTCAAGCTCGCGATCCAAACGTCGCGCCTCACCTGTAATTGCCAAATATGCTAGCACAACTTCTTTCTGCTCATCCTGCCCCAACAGCTTTTCGGATCGGCTAACGGAAGCCTGCACTTTTTCCCAGACTGCCTTCACCTCCCACTCGATAAAGTTGAACTGACGACGCCCAACAATTCGGCCGACGGCACGCCGCTCCTTAGATTGAATGGGGAAATCAGGAACATACAAGGCGGCTATCGTAAACCAGACGGCCGCAACCACAGCAAAACCGATTAGTATGGCGTGAAAAATACGTGAACGAAATAGAGAGTACATCATATGAATCGTACGTCGGTACGAAGTATCTGCAAGAGTTGATAATCCGATGTTCACATTATCATATTTTCTGTTATGATACGATCGTAAATAAATTGTGCGCCGTGATTTTCTTAGCAAAGTTGGCTCTATTTCCCAACAATGCCAAGTAAGTTGAAATTATTTTTGAAAGTATAGATTTCATTTTGATTCCAATTTAATTCACAAAGGCGCTCCTGGTTAAAGCGTAGTATGTACGCAGCTTGGTTTAAACAGCTTGAAAGTTTGACACAATAAAAGATTGTCATAGCAAATCAAGCCTTAAACAAAATCTATTCAAAACTTGTTGTTTTGCTTAGTGCAACCTCTCTCAAAAATTATTGAGGTCATT
This sequence comes from Promineifilaceae bacterium (SeqCode), assembly GCA_049614105.1. Lineage (GTDB taxonomy): Bacteria > Chloroflexota > Anaerolineae > Promineifilales > Promineifilaceae > CALECP01. The sequence continues at coordinate 5,613 of JBMZDF010000267.1, read as the reverse complement.
GTGATTTTAGTTTAAATGTTTAAGCCCGTGTTTAAAATTTATTCAAAAGCGTTACTTTGAACGCATTTTGATTGAGTTTCCAACCCGTTTTTGGGTCATCTAATTTGGCAACAACTGGTTTTGTGCGTTATTTCAACCATCATGTTTAATTTGGAACATGAGGCAATTTGATTAGACCACATTTATATAAGCAACCTGTTATGATGCCATATTGATTTAACCCACATTCTCTGCTGCCTCTCTACGCGCTTTAACCCTAATCAATTCGGGTCCATCCGAAAAACAGGGATTTTTAGTGTCAGATACAACTAAATCTAAAGTAGCCGTATTTTTTGATTACGAGAACATCGTATATTCACTCCGTAACAGATTCGAGCAAAAAGCAAATTTTGAAGCGTTAATGACCAAGTGCAACGAGTTTGGCACAGTGGTTGAGGCGCGTGCCTTCGCTGATTGGGGGTTGCCTTATATGTCGCCTGCGCTTATGTATGCGCTCCAATCAAGCGGCTTTGACTTAATTTTTGTTCCCACCGGTAGCACACAAGCCAATTCACCTCGTAAAAATGTCGCTGATCTTTACATGGCAATTCACGTCATGGAAGTTTTGCATGCACGTCCTGAAATCAGCACGTTTGTCTTGATGACAGGCGACCGCGATTTCATGCCGCTCGTCAACCACCTCAAACGCAGCGGTAAGCATGTTGTCGCAATTGGGGTTGATGGATCATCCTCCTACTATCTCACACAATCAGTTGATGATTTCTTCTACTACAGCGAAGTGGAGCAGATTTTTGAGGAAAAACCGAAACGTCTTAAAGGCCGCCTAACCAACGCCTACGATGCGCTTGTACAATCAATTCGCGTCACCTATGAAAAGGGCAAAGCGCCACGCATGACCAACCTCAAGCCAATCATGATTGATTTGATGAACGGCTTTGATGAAAAAGAGTATCAGGATACCCACGGTCGCTATTTCCTCCGCTTCAAGGATTTTGTTCGAGAGGCACAACGACGTGGTTTAGTGCGAATTGTCAAACGTGGCAGCACACACGAAGTATATCTAGCCGACCGAGCGGATCAGAAACGAGCACGCATTAAAAGAGGGGGAACGCCTGAAGGTGAGCCAATTGGTTTGCAGGTTGCTTATAAATTATTGGTTCAAGCGGTGAAAGAAGCTGACGAGCAGGGCAAATCGTTCCGTATGTCGGCTATCCGTACGCGGTTACGGCGACTACACCAAGGGTTCAACGAGCAGTTGGTTTACAACGGTGGCGGTAAGCCATTTGAAACCTTCACCGATTTTACACAATCGGCCGAAAAAGCTGGTCTGGTTGAGATTCATGGCAGCGGCAGCAGTTTTGAAATTCGGCCGATTGGTGAAGCCGAACCAGAACGTCGCGAGGTCAGCGGCGGCGAAGCACGCGGAGCCGTTTTGCACGGGTTACGTGCTTACACCAACTACCCTACTTCGTTCTTATCACTCGCCAGCTTTGTCCATCGCCACAATGAGCAGCAAGGATTAAAAATTGAGGAACAGCTTGCACGCAACCTCATGACCGAGGCGGTTGAGATAGGGTTGATCAAGCAAATTGTGCTTGAAAATGGCCGTCGCAAATACGCTTTTGAAGATCAATCGAAACTGAGTGAAACGTTCCTACAGGCAACCTATAAAGCAGAGGAACCAGTCGCAGACGCACCCGCAGCGGATGAAACAGATGAAACAAAGGGCGCGGCAGGCGCAAAACCAGTCGTAGACGCACCTGCAAGCACAGTTAAAGCACCTGCGAAAAGTGCGCCACTAGATGCTTACACAGCATTAACCAACGCGATCCAACAGATTGCGTCTGATGGCAAAGTGCCAATTTTGGCCCGTATCAAGAGCAACATCAAAAAGCAGATCCCTGGCTTCTCAGAAAGTACGCTGAACGATCGCTCTGGCAATCCGTTTATCAAGTTTAAGGACTTCGTTTTAGATGCTGAACAACGCGGCATCGTGCGTATCATTGAGGAAGAAGGGGCGCAACCACGTGTTGCCATCACTAATCCAGCAGAAGCACTGTTGCGCGATGGGGCGTTGGCAGAGGCCAAAGCCGCTATCAATGCAGCCACCTCAACCAAGTCAGCACCTGCTACCGAAGGAGCCATCACACAAGATGATCTGAGCGCAGTTGTTGCAGCAACTATTGAGATTGAGGACTCGGCCGAAACAAAATCGAAACCTGCAAAAACAGCCCCTCCGATTGCACCACCTGCTCACCTAAGCTTCAAGCGTATCTCAGAGAATGAACAACGCGAGCTAATGGTTGAAGGTATGCAGGGCTTTAGTGATTATCCCGCTCCGTTCATGGCAATCTTGGCCCATTGTCGCGGCATTCGCGACACACGCGAAGTGTTTGTAAGCAACAACGACCTGCGCGAATTACTGAGCGAAGGGAACAAAGTTGGGCTGCTAGCACGCACAACCAGTCGCGGCACATACCCAACGCTGTACACCTACAACGGAGACGAGGCGCTTGTTACTCAATTTGTGGAGCCACCACAAACTGAGCCTGTAGTGGAAGAAGAAGAAGCCGTTGCAGAAGTAGAAGAAACGCCAGTCGTAGTGGAAACTGTCGTCGAGCCAGAGCCAGAACCCGTGGTTGAAACGCCTGAGCCAGTGGCCAAGCCACAACCTGTCGCAAGCGATAGCGAATTGCGTCAGTTTGTCATCGCCACGCTGCGCAACCTGAGCGACAGCGGCATGCAGTTCAAAGAAATTGAGACGATGCTCAAAGCAGCACGTGATGAAGCAGCGCTTGCTGGGTCAAATCAACGCCTCAAGAGCTTGTTACAGTTTGCATCACGCAGAGGCATCCTTGATGTTGTCTCGCCTTACGGCATGCGCCCACGCTTGTTCAGCTTCACGAAAAACGAAGCGGCCGTGAACACCTATCTCGGTATTTTGCCAGAGCCAGAACCAACACCAGAACCCGCGCCAGAACCCGCAGCAGAAGCTGTTGAGGAAGTAGCCGAGGTGACTGAGGTTCAGGAAGTAGTCGAAGTGGTTGAGGTCGAAGAAGCGACCGAAGCAGCTAAAGCCGAAGAAACACCTGAGGCAGTTGTGGTCGAGGAAGTGGCAGAAGCCGTTGTTGCTGAGGTTGAAGCTGAAAGCGAAAACACCGTTGAAGCTGAAACGTCTTCAGAAGAAAGTGCGGTAGACCATGCGTATGCGGTTCTTATCGCAGCGGTCACTGAATTGGTTTCTGAAGGCAAGTCGACTGGTTTTGGAACGTCAAAGCGTCGTATGACAAAACTCAACAATGGCTTTGACGAAAAAGTGCTGAGCAATAGCAAAGGCAAGCTGTTTAAACGCTTCAAGGACTTTGTGCTAGAAGCACAGGCATTAGGCCATGTGACGCTGGATGAATCAGGCAAAAACATTTTGCTTGTTGAACAAGCATCGGCCGAAGTTGAAGTCCTAGAAGTTGCTGAAACAGAAGCCGTCGCAGAAGCCCCAGCAGAAGCAGTCGAGGAAGCCGCGCCCACAAGCGAAGCAACCCCTGCGGAAGAAGCGGTTATTGAACCAGTTGAGGCTGAGGCAGTTGTTGAAGAAACAACGACTGAGGCAGTCGTGGAAGAAGCAGCTACGGAACCAGTTGTTGAATCGGTTGAGGCAGTTGTTGAATCGGCCGAAGAAGCCACCGAAGCAGTCGAACCAACCGAGACCGCAGTTGAACCAGTTGAAGCAGTTGCCGAACCAGTTGAGGTAATTGTCGAAGCGGATGAGCTTATGGAAGCAACGGTTGTTGAAGAAACAATCGAAGAAGCGGTTGCTGAAGCGATTGCCGAAGCTTCTATCGAGGTTGAAGCAGAGGACCCATTGACCACTGCTTACAAACTGCTACGAACAGCCGTCTCGGATGCAATTGCAGCAGGACGCTCACAGCGTTTGCCAGCTATCCGTACGCGCATGATGCGACTTGACGCGGCATTTGATATTGCAGCGTTGTACAACAGCGAAGGACGCAGATTCAAGAGCATGCCTGACTTTATCCGTTCGGCCGAAGCTGCGGGCTATGTTCGACTCGAAGGCAAAGGCGCACAACTTGCTGTCTTTCTAGCCGAATAGTTCACCGCCAACTAATCATCTAACAAAAAGAGCTTCCCTAGGGAAGCTCTTTTTATTAAGTCAGTTCTCCGAATGAAGTACTCAACGTTTGACATTTGTCGTCAACAATTAATTGCGATCCGTTTAACGTATGATTGACAGTGGCGAGGCAACCATGTCGGTGATGGTGCGGCCAACCTCTCGATCGAGCATTTCGCCAACGATAGGAAGCGCGGTATTTTTCCAGAAGTTGCTTTCGTAGACCGCAGCATAGAGGCGTTTCCGCTCCGATTCGCTCTCGAAACGACGGATCCAGATGTAGTGGTTGGTTTCACGTACAGACCAACTGCCAATTACAACCATGCCAACAGAGCGTTGGAACGGGATTAAGATTGTGTCCATCCAGTCAACCCAGCGATCAAGTTGACCTGCTTTTATTTCGTATTGTCGGAGTTCAAAAATCGGCCGATTTTGTTCTTGTGTCATTTGTATTCCTGTGTGCGGCAAGCCGCAAGCGAAAAGTGGTTCGGTGGGCTACGCCAACGCCTGCCGCAAAGCGGTCATGCCGTCTTGGAAAATGGTTCGGCCGAAACCGATCCGAAAATGCTCTGTTTCAAAATGCAGCAAATCGGAACGATACAGCGAAGCAGGCAGCAGCAACACCCCATGATGCTCCACGAGCCTGCGACAAAACGCCTCAACCCCTTCCTCACCTAAATATCTTACAAAGCCAATGCAGCTCCCCTGTGGGCGCGTCCATTGGAAAAGGTGGTTAAACTCAGCAAAAAACTGGTCAAGTTCAGATAAATTGTGCCGCACCAGTTCACGGTTACGATGCAAAATCTGCTCCCGATTTTGGAGCGCAACGGTGGTTAGATATTCGCTGGGGGCAGAGTTACACATCGACAAATAATGTTTGTACTGTTCGATCAGCTGCAACGCTTCCATGTTTTGCGTTGCGATCCAGCCCACGCGCAGCCCAGGCAATCCATACGCTTTAGACATCACATTGAGCGAAATCCCTTTTTCGTACACGTCTGCAATTTGGGGCATCTGCACCGTTTCGTCTAGCTCCATCAATCGAAACACTTCATCGCTAAACAGGTACAGATCGTGCTGGCGGCATAAGCCGATCAGGGTCTGTAAATCATCTTGCGGCATGAGTGCGCCAGTTGGGTTGTTGGGGAAGTTCATGATGATCATCTTCGTATTCGGCCGAATTGCCGCCCGAACCTCATCCATATCCATGCGCCACGCATTGTCCTCATGCAGCACAACCCCCGTCACCTGACAAATATCGAGCGGAACCGTTTCCGAACTTTGATAGTTCGGCACAACCGCGATCACGTGGTCGCCCTTTGCCAACATCCCGCGCATCGTCGCATAAATGCCTTCATTTGCGCCGCAAAAGCACAAAATGTTGTCAGCTTGCATTGTTTCATACGTGTCAGCAATCGCCGTCCGTACCTCAATGCCACCGCGCGTCTCTGTATAGCCTAGCCATAAATCGTCTAGCGATTGCTTTG
>JBMZDF010000266.1:0-8268 GCA_049614105.1 Promineifilaceae bacterium (SeqCode) | reverse complement strand
CAGGGCATTGGAATCATTGAAGGCGAAGAGGCCCGTATTTGGGACCTGCTTTATCGTGGTAGCAACGTAGAAACACGCCGTGGACTAGGGCTGGGGCTGTTTATTGCTTGCCAGCTTGTCCAAGTGTTAGGCGGCGATATTTCGGCGGACTCTGCGGGGGCAGACCAAGGGGCATGTTTTACTGTGCGCTATCCGCTCCCTGTAATCAAACAGAGCTAGATCGCGTCTAAGCGGACTATTTTTCGAGGGTTGATTTTATACAAGCAGTACAGACTGCCGTAAAAATGTTTGCCCGCCGCCGATTAGCACCTCGATCTCGCCTGTCACCCGCTTACGTTCACCAAAAGCATTCACCAAGGTTAGTTGTTCAGGTTTTAGCGTGATGGTGATCGATTGGGATGTGCCTGCGTCCAAATGGATGCGCTCGAAGCCTGCGAGCTGGCGCAGCGGTTTGTGCTGTTCGGCCGAAACATGCCGCCAATAAACTTGCACCACCTCATCACCCGCCCGATCGCCACTGTTGCTCACCTGCACCCGCACCGTGAGCGGCTCATTTTCTGTTAGGCTGCTGGCAAGGTGTAGATGGCTGTACTCAAACGTGGTGTAGCTCAATCCATAGCCAAATTGATAAAGCGGTTCCCCTTTGAAGTAGCGATAGGTGCGGTTTGACATATCGTAATCGGTGATGGGGGGGAGGTCATCGGCCGATTTGTACACAGTTACAGGCAACCTGCCCGCTGGGTTGTAATCGCCAAATAACACTTGTGCAATCGCCGCACCGCCCGATTGACCTGGATACCATGCCTCGACAATGGCTGGCAGATGTGCGTCCGCCCAATTGACCGATAATGCACTGCCGTTGATCAGCACCAAAACGACTGGCGTGCCAGTTGCGTGTAGCTTTTCGAGCAGCGTTTGCTGCACGGTCGGCAGACCCAGCGTGGGGCGATCCAAGTCGCCGCCTGTGGTTGCGCCCTCTTCACCTTCCAGCAGTTGCGATAGCCCACCGCAGAAAATCACAACGTCTGATTCACGCGCCAGCAGTTCGGCCGCTGCGTCACTGTCCCAGTCGCTTTGGGCAATGTGACAGCCGCGTGCGTAGCTGACGCTGCCGTTGGCGCGGGTACGAATGCCGTCCAGCGGTGTGATGATGTTTGAGGGTGTGCCGAAGTAGTTGCCGAGCAGCGTTTCGGCGTCGTCTGCGTTGGGGCCGATCACGGCGATACGTTGGGTGTCGGGTGCAAGGGGCAGAATGCCGTCGTTTTTGAGCAGGACGATCGATTCGAGGGCGGCGTGGTGGGCTAGGTGTTTATTTTCGGCCGAATCAACCACCTCATATGGAATCGCTGCATAAGGCACACGCTCTGGCGGATCGAACATCCCCAGCCGCATTCGTGCTGTCATCAATCGGCCGACCGCAATGTCAATTTCAGCCTCGCTAATCAACCCTAGTTCATGCGCCTCAAGCAGCGCGTGATATGTTTCCCCACAGTTTAATTCACACCCATTTTTAACCGCCATTGCCGCCGCTTCCGCTGGGGTGTCAACAACCTTGTGCGTTCGATAGAAGTCAATAATCCCGCCGCAGTCAGAAACAACGTATCCTTCAAATCCCCAGCGGTCGCGCAAAATATCTTGGAGCAGCGTCACGCTTCCGCAGCACACCTCGCCATTCGTGCGATTATAAGCACCCATCACCGAAGCCGCCTTGCCTTCAACAACGGTTGCTTCAAATGCGGGTAGATAGGTGTCCCAAAGATCGTATTGAGAGGCTAACGCATCAAATGAATGTCGTTCTGATTCAGGTCCACTATGCACGGCAAAATGTTTTGGGGTTGCAACTAGCTTTAGGTAGTGGGGATCGTCGCCCTGCAACGCTTTGACGAATGCAACCCCCATCCGTGCCATCAAATACGGATCTTCCCCATAGGTTTCTTGACCGCGCCCCCAGCGTGGATCGCGAAAGATGTTGATATTCGGCGTCCAGAACGTCAGCCCCATGTTCATGCCACGCCAGCCGCGCCGCACATACGCATGGTGTTTTGCCCGCGCTTCGTCCGAAATTGCCGTGGCGACCTGACTAAGTAACGGTACGTTCCACGTTGCCCCCATTCCGATTCCCTGTGGAAATACGGTTGCCAGCCCTGCGCGTGCAACACCGTGCAGGCACTCATTCCACCAGTTGTAAGCTGGAATATCAAGTCGTTCAATTGCGGGAGCATCGTGTAATAACTGCCCACACTTCTCTTCTAACGACAAACGCGCCACCAGATCGGTGACGCGCTCGTTTATTTGTAATGCTGGATCACGGAATTGTATCATCCGTGAATTTTACACTAAGAATCGCGATTGATTCCTAGTTTTGGGAAGGAACACTACTTTTTAATAGCATTCCCTTCCAAGTAAATGTTATGTTGCTAAGGTGTTGTTACGCTAGAATCTTCAAATATATAAACTGGGAGGAAGTAGCCGTAATCATCATCTATGATCGTACCTGTTGCTGATGCATTGGCAGAATCGATTCTATAGTTGTTGCTGTTGCTACCACTAATTGTCAAAATAATTGTTTCATCTGGCTCGTAACGAGCATCGCTTTGAATCGTCATTGTCATCGTTGCGGTTGGTGATGACGCACTCAACGTGACAGATCCTGTTGTCGAGGTGTAGCTGGTTGCACCCATTACTGAGTAGTCATCTACATAGGCTGCTGTTCCGCCTACGCCGAGGTTAACGATCAGGTCGCCTGCTGGTAGGACACCTGACGCCGCAACGGTGTAGACGATACTTGCGCCACCATCTTCTGTGATAACCGCTGTTGAGGCGACTGCAACCGATAAGACGGTTACATCATCATCCATGATGGTTGCTATTCCACTAATGCCATGCTGATCAATCAGGTAGTTACTGCCTGCTAGCAGAGTTAGAATGATTGTTTCATCAAGCTCAACGTCTGTATCACTATTAGCTGAGATGGTGATCGTAGCTGATGGAGATGCAGGGCTGAGAGCAATCGCGCCTGTTGTTGCGGTAAAGCTGGAAGCTCCCGAAACAGTATAGTCAGTCCCATAGGTTGCCGTGCCACCAACCGAGAAATCAACTGTGATTGGTTGGGTCAGCGTACCGCGTGCTTCAATCGTGTACATAACGTCCGTTCCCATATCTTCTGTGATAACGGTCGGTGTTACATTGAGGCCCACAATTGAAGGGACAGACTCTACGATGGCGTATGTGCTTGCATCGATGTGCGCAGACTGGATTGTGCCACGACTGCTTATCGGCTCGATTTGGGCTTTTGCTGTGTTGACATGCATCGGATCTGGCGTGTTAATCATCGTTTGATACGTGAGAACGGCCGGATCAGATGTGAAGGTCTGATGATTCACGAATAGGTCAGCTGAGTTGCTAGGTAAGTAACCGCCGCCATTATAGTAAGCAGTTGAACCAACTGTTTTAGTTCCGTTTTGTGCACCTACTGTTGCAATGCTTGTGTCACCTACGATGCTATCGTAAGCGAAGAAGATTTGATTGTTTCCGCCGTTAACCAACCAGATTTGGAAAGTGGCAACTGAGGATGAATCATTAAATTTCGGCATTGCTTCCCATTCAAAGATGGTGAATAGACCACCATTAAAGGTCGCTGCATACAAATTACCACCACTTGTTCCATCTAGGTCAGTCCACCATGGGGCGAGCATATTCGGGGATGTTGTTGGCGATGGTAAAACAGAGTTGCTAGCTGTGGTACAACTGCCTCCGTCTTGGCCTAATTGGAGCGTTCCGTTCACATTGAAAATAACACTCGTATGTGTTTGCCCAAGATAAGTGAAGGGGGGTAAACCAGTTAATCCCCAACAACCATCATCTGGGTTAGATGGCATTCCAAATGGTGATACACCTAAACTGGCTAGACTAAGATAGCCTGGTGCAGCAAGTTGGAATCCAAGCGATTCGCCAGACGGGCCAAGATCGCCGTTCCACGTAATGGTGTGCGATCCTGCATCATAGTTTGCTCCCGCAGAGAGACTGCCAGAAACGATGCTCATGCCGCTCGGCAAAATGTCTGAGATTGTGACGCTGCTTGATACAATTTCTGGGTTCGCAACGGTTACCGTGTAAGAAACTGAGTCGCCATTTACACCGTAATCGCGTGATGCAACTTTCTTGATCACATCTTCATCAGTCGATTGGAGGACGTTAATCGCGATTGGCATATGAGCTGCCACAACGGATGAAACAGATGGTGTGAGGTCGAGTTGACCAAAAGTCCATCCTAATGCTGCACCTGTTGAATCAACTGTGATGACGATTTCTTGCGTTGCACCTGCGGCTAAAGTGAAGCTGCTTGGTACAGCAGTTCCTGTGAAACCAGATGGTAAAACGAATGAAGTGCTCCAATCAATTGAGCCACTCGTTGGGTTTTTAACAGTACGTGTCCATGAGCAAGTTTGTGAACATGCGCTGTCCATCATACTCGCGAGGTTGAGCGTCTTGGGATCACCATTATTGGCTGGATCCGCTGCCAAGAAGTTCGTCCGCGTTTCGTCCATCGTTAGTCCAGCTTGTGCTGCGGCGTTAACACGCATACTGCCCGAACCACGATCAAATGGGGTTGCTTCTGTTGCGCCATCCTCTTTGAGAATGTCGTCTGTTGCAGCTGACATCATCAATGCTGACTTGATCTCAGCCACAGTCCAGTCTGGGAAGAGCTGTTTCATCAATGCCCCAGCACCTGCATTGTGCGGGCTTGACATAGATGTACCTGAGATTGATTGATACTCATGTTGGTTTGCTACATCGTTACCACCATCTGCATCGTTGGCTAGAATGTCAACACCTGGTGCTGTGATGTCTGGCTTGATCACGTCCAACGCAGAGTTTGGTCCGCGTGAACTGAAGCTAGCCATGATGTCGCCTTTCGTATCGCTGTATACCGTTGTAAAGCCCGCAATTGTGGCGGTGTATGGCATACTGCTCGAATTTGTCGCTAACCAAGAACGCAGAACGTCACCTGAAGCATCTCCGACGTGTACACCTGGTAGGAAGTGTGCGTCTGCGGAAACTGATTCCCCATTGGCATCAACATTTGCTAAGACAAACCCACCAGCGCCGCCAGCTAGAACATTTTGTCCTTTGGCAGTACGTGCAATCGCTCCGCGATCACAGACAACAATTGCAGGAATGCCGCTGCCATTTACATCAGAGAATGTACCTGCTGGATAAGGTTGCAAACATTGTGCTGGGTCGTTGCCTGGGTCATTTGAGTTTGGATAATCGCCTGCATAGACGATTGGAGCAGGTCCATATCCATCCGTAATACCCGCGCCCGTCATGTCAGCCGGCGCTGCGCCGCCCATCATAGCGTTTAGACCGTTGACATAGCTACGGTTGTGAGTGCTTGCCGCAACTGTGTGCATCCATGGCCCTTGATGTCCAAGTGTGCTTGCGTCAGGACCAGAGTTACCCGCAGACGCTGAAACGAATACACCTGCATTTGTAAGTGCAAGGAAACCAAGGTCAACTAAGTCGCTATATGGATCGCCCCCACCACTAATTGAGTAGTTGAGTGCGCCAATTGGTGCGCCATTCAGTACTAAGTCAAGAGCAACTTGGTCAATTGCAGCTAGTGAGGCTGAGCCAGCGCAAGTATGTTGTTCGCGGACCGGGTCCCAAGTGTTACAAACGTCATAACTGATGATGTTTGCGTGTGGTGCAACACCTGAAATCGGTACATCAACTGTCCCTGTAACAGCAGGGTATGTGAGTGATGCAGTAATGAAGTTACCAGCGGCCGTACTAGCTGTATGACTCCCGTGGCCGTTTTCATCTTCACCAATCGGCAACGTAATGCTGTAGCCAGTAATGCCTGCGATACGATACGCATCCCAAGCACCGATCAGTTTGTCACTACAAACCGCGTTGGCATCAAATTGGTCAGAACCTGAATCACAAGAGCCAAGGAAGTTGCCGCTGCCTAGCGGATTGTTGATGGTGTAACCATTGCGATCGGTTGCAGCAAACGAGATATGGTCCATATTGATGCCCGTATCGAGAATTGCAACAACGACGCCATCGCCTAGAGCGGCCGAACCGCTTGCAGTGCCATCCCAAACGTTTGGTGCGCCAACCCAAGCTGGGCCAACATCAGTGAGAGGCACGCGGTAGCTTTCTGGTTCAACCCGTGCCACGCCAGCCATTGCCTCAATTTCAGCGGCTTCGGCCGCCGTTAACTCAAGAACCATCCCGTTTGTCGCCATCGTGAACTGCGCACGAACATCGACAGAACGTCCCAAGACAGAAGCTGCACTCGTTACAAAAGCGGCTTGTCTTGAGATAAGACTGCTGCGTACTGAGTTAACAGTCGCACGGCTTTTCCCATCTGTTTGAAGTAGAACGGCTGGGGTATCAAACGCAATAATATAGCGGCTAGGTTTATCTACTTTGGCTACAGCTTGAAGGTTTGTTCCCTCAAGTGAGGTTGAATCAAGCGTTAACTGCTCAGTTCGGTCGTCAGACTCTGAAGTAGTCTGTAGACTAGAGGATGTAGAAAATGCTGAACCTACGGCTAGACTGAATGTTAATAACATTGAGACCATAAGCACAACTATCAAAGCTCTATTCTTTTGCATAATTTCCTGAATCTCCTTAAATCTCTAATACTAGATGGCAGTGTAAGGAGTCCAACGTCTGTCTAGCGTGAAAAGACAGTGAACCCCTTGTCACTATATACTACTATGCTTTTCTGATGTTGACGATTTTTAGAGCGATGCTGCCTAATATTGGTCGACTGATCTATGTGAAAAATGCTAAAAATTTAGATTTAATGTGAAAATCAAAGGGAATTAAGAGGATCACAACTAATCATTGGTGAAAACCTCTGAGGTTTTTATTCACGGACTAGAGGAGTCGACAACAAACCTCAGAGGTTTTTATAGACCTAGCATGAACTCAAACGTTTCATCTGGCTCGTTGGCTAACCCTTCGTGCTTGAAATCTGGGTAGATGCGTAACGTTGTGGAGCAGGTTAGTTTGTTGAATGTGGCAAACTGGCTTGACGGAGGGCAAATGGTGTCATCTAGGCCAATGTGCCAAACAACCTCAGCTTTGATGCGTGACGCAAGATGTTGAATGTCGATATAGCCTAGCTGTTTGAATACGTCGTTTTCCTGTTCGTGACGTGGATCAAAGCGACGGAACCAGCTTTTGAGTTCGGCATAAGCATCCTTTGTCTGATCCATTTCCCAAACACGTTTATAGTCGCTGAGGAAAGGGTACACGGGGGATGCGCGTTTGATGCTGGGAACGAGTGCCGCGCAGGCAACCGTGAGCGCACCGCCTTGGCTTGCACCCATCACACCCATGCGATTTGCATCGACCTGTGGCATTGCCCCGATGATTTTGGCAAGCTGCGCGGTGTCTAAGAATATTTGACGAAAGAGCAGCTTTTCAGGGTTGCCATCTAAGGCATCGTTTAGTCCGCGAATGATGTGGCCGTTTAATGTGTTGCCCGTGACGTTGCTATTGTCATTTGAGCGCCCACCTTGCCCGCGCACGTCGAGTGCCGCAACGGTCATGCCTGCGGCCGCATAAGGCAGCTTTTGCAGCCAGTTGCCTGAACTGCCCGTGTAGCCATGGAATTGCAGGACGGCGGGGGATGGGGTGGCGGATGGGGTTCTGGGTCGAACAACCTTGGCATGAATTCTTGCACCGCCGACGCCTGTGAAGTAGAGATGTAGGCATTCTGCAAAGGGGGGTTGAAATTCGGCCGAAACCCACACAACCTCTGGATCAACCGCCTCCATCTCAGCCAACGCGGTATCCCAATACGTGTCAAAATCAGCAGGTCGCGGATTGCGTCCTTGATACGTTCGCAACGCTTCTAAGGACATGTCAAAACCTAATGGCATTATATTCTCCTTTGGGAGTAGAGATGAAATTCACAGCTATCTCCCATCGCTTTATTCACTGTTGGGCGCGATTCTAGCACAACAAAAAAGCGCATGGTACGCACCATGCGCTTCAGGTTCATAAGGAGGAGAAGGAGAGAAGAAAGGTTTTAGTTGTTCTCCCACGTGTGAACTTTGGAATCACATGTGGGGTTAACTGATTGAGACTGAAATCAGACTCGCTTGTTATTTAGAGTATAGGGTTGAACTGTGGAGAAGTTGTGAAGGAAATGTAGAGGTTCTATATAAGTGCGCCACATAAAGTTCTTAAAAGTAAAATTGCAAGTGGCGCTTTGCAAAAACGGCTCATTAGTCTGGTAAGTGG
>JBMZDF010000265.1:3459-8307 GCA_049614105.1 Promineifilaceae bacterium (SeqCode) | reverse complement strand
ACCAACCAAGCCGCCCAGCTTGACCCGATCGACGCCCTACGACACGAGTAACAGAAATCACTTCAAATCAATTTGTCCTGCGACAGGACGCATTGAATTTTTCACCAGACTCACGTTACAATGTGTGGACTATGTTCAAACAACATGATTTCACACAGCCCGTTGAGATTCTGACAGAGCGTTTACGGATTCGCACGCCGTTATTAGAGGATGTTGTTGCCGTAAAAGACGCAATGACCCGCTCATTGCCACAGCTAAAACCTTGGATGATCTGGGCGCAAGAGCCTCCTACAATCAAAGGGATAAGTAAAAATATTGAGGGCGCGATCGTCAAATATGAAGCCGCCAAAGATTGCCGTCTGCATCTATTTTTACGCGAGGACAATACATTCATCGGCTCTAGCGGGATACATTTTCGCGATTTGACCGTACCGAGCTTTGAAATCGGCTACTGGATCGATACACCCTATTATGGCAATGGGTATGTGACAGAGGCGGTCCACGGTATCACGAAATTTGCGCTTGAGCAGTTTGGCGCGAAACGGATCATGATTCAGGCGGACGATCGCAACGTGGCAAGCTGGCGAGTTGCCGAGCGTGCTGGCTACAAACTCGAAGGCATTCTACGCAACGAGAGCCGTAATACAAGCAACAGGCTAACGGATAAACGTATTTACGCTTGGATCGCCTAAGTGTGTGGTTCGCCTCGTTCTCAGCTATAATCGTCATACTCAATAGTCTGGCGACATGGTGTTCAGGCTCAACTTCCACATAAAAAGACGTTTCGAGGCCACAAATGGCTCAACACGTTCCCACAACCTCCCAACTATGACAAACAAAGAGTCCCTACGACGGTTGCTGCAACCAAAAACTGTTGCCGTATTTGGTGGCAAAATGGCAGCAGAGGTAGTACGCCAATGTGACCTAATCGGCTATGAAGGCAAGATTTGGCCCGTTAACCCAAAGCGAAGCGAGATGGGCGGTCGCCCGTGCTTTGCCTCAGTCGACGAATTACCTGGCGTACCAGACGCAGCGTTTATCGGCGTGCCGCGCGGCGCAACGATTGAGATCGTGCAGCAGCTAGCAAAACTCGGTGCAGGGGGCGCAGTTTGCTACGCATCTGGGTTTGCCGAAATGGGAGATGAGGAAGGTGAACAGCATCAGCGAATGCTGCAAGACGCACTGGGCGAGATGGCGATTGTTGGCCCCAACTGTTATGGCGTGCTGAACTACCTTGAAGGCGTGACATTGTGGCCCGATGAACAGGGCGGCAAGCGGACAGACAAGGGCGTGGCGATCATTGCCCAAAGCGGCAACATCAGCATCAGCATCAGCATGCAGCAGCGATCTGTACCACTCGCCTACTTGATCTCAACGGGCAATCAGGCAGGCTGCACCGTGCCAGACTATATCGACTCGTTGCTAGATGATGATCGCGTCACAGCGATTGGGCTGCATTTAGAAGGCTTGGACGATCTAGCCGCCTTCTCACGCGCGGCGGTGAAAGCATTACGCAAAAAAGTGCCGATTGTGATTATGAAGGCGGGTGCATCAGAGTTGGGCAGTCAAATCGCGGTTAGCCACACCAGTTCGCTAGCAGGGTCTGACGACCTGTACAACACGCTGTTTGAGCGGGTTGGAATTATGCGCGTGCATTCGATTCCTGAATTCTTAGAGGCACTCAAATTTTTATCCGTCGTTGGGCCGTTGCCATCGAACAAAATCGCATCGATCAGCTGCTCAGGTGGCGAAGCAGGCATTATGGCCGATCGAGGCAGCGCCCACACGTTGGCCTTCCCACCCCTGATTCCACATCAAGAAGCACAGCTAAACGCCGTGCTGGGTGAGCGCGTCCTGCTAGGCAACCCGCTCGACTATCACACGTATATCTGGTTTGATGAAGCGGCAAAATACCGCTGTTTTTCAGCCATGATGCTGGGCGAGCAAGATTTGACGATCAAAGTGCTGGACTATCCACGCCCTGATATTTGCGATTTGACCGTTTGGAAAGAAACGGGCGAAACGTTTAGCAGAGCGGTGCAGGATGGCGGACATCGTGGCGTGGTTGTGGCAACAATGCACGAGAATATGCCCGAAGATATTCGCGAAGGGGTGCTGGCGTATGGTGTTGCGCCGATGTTGGGGATTGAAGAATGTTTAGTGGCTGTACGTGGTGCAGTTCAAATCTATCAACGTCAGCAGATGGCCGAAACGGTGCAGGCGTTAGCAAGCGTTGTTGAAGCAGATGGCGAGATTGTGACGCTGGATGAGGCGCAGAGCAAGGCGATATTGGGGCAATATGGGGTTCGGACGCCTGTTTCGGCCGAAACTACCACCCAAACCGCCGCCCAAACCGCCACAGAAATCGGCTTTCCCGTTGTCGTCAAACTACTCTCAGACGAAATTGTACATAAGTCAGACGTCGGCGGCGTACACCTCAACTTGAAAAGCGAGGCCGAAGTCAACGCGGCAGTCGCATCAATGGCCCACTTGGGCGATCAATTTCTAGTCGAAACGATGGCGGCAAAGCCGATCACCGAGCTAATTCTAGGGCTAACCCGCGATCCACAATTTGGCTTGGCGCTCGTCATTGGCGCGGGCGGCATCTTGGTTGAACTGTTCAAAGATAGCCAAACGCTGCTGTTTCCTGTTAGTCGGGCCGAAGTTGAGTCCGCGCTGGACAAGCTCAAAATTGCCCCCTTGCTAAACGGGTATCGCGGGCAGGCAGCGGCCGATAAAACGGCGATTGTTGACGCGGTGATGGGGTTGGCGCAGTTTGGGGCGGATAATTCGGCCGAATTACAAGAGGTCGACATCAACCCGCTGTTTGTATATGCCGACGGCGTGCTGGCAGTAGACGCCGTGATTCGGACGAAAAGAACGTATTAACCGCTGAGAGATAGAAAGGAAAAATTTATATGCACCGCTTGTCAGACCTATTAGAAATGGCCCGTCATAACCAACAGATCGTACTGTCCCCTTATCGGATTAATCCGTTGGGGGCGCATGTGGATCATCAGGGCGGGCCTGTATTGGGGCGGTCGATCGATCTGTACACGGCGTTTGCCTTTGATTCGGCCGAAAATCAGATCAACGTTTCCCACGCAAACACAACCCTCTCGCTCACACTAAACAGCCAATCGATTGGCCAAGGCTGGCACAAATATTTGCAAGGCGCAGTTGCGGCACTCAACGCACACACGCCTCTGCAACAAGGCTTAACGGGATACGTTTCAGGATCGCTGCTGGGTGCAGGTTTAAGCTCATCCGCGTCGGTGCTACTTGCCTACTTAGTCGGGTTAGCAACAGTTAACGGGCTAGATTTGTCACAAACTGAGCTAGTCGAGCTTGTGCGACAGGTTGAGAACGAGCATTTGGGCTTGAATAACGGCGTGCAGGATCAAATGTGCATCGCTTACGGGCATAAAAATGCGTTGACCGTTGTTGACTCGTTGGCGCGAACAGTCACCTATGCGCTTGATCCGCCCCACGTTGAGGAAGTTGGCTGGCTACTCGCCTACTCTGGTTTCTCACGCGAGTTGGTTGGCAGCGGATTTAATACGCGCGTGGCGGAGTGTCGTGAGGCAGCGCGGCAGCTTGACCCAAGGGCGACAATTTTGTGCGACGTTTCGGCCGAAAATCGTACCAGCAACATGCCGACCCTTGCCCCCATGCTCCAGCGGCGGGCGGCTCATTTCTTTTCGGAAGTGGCGCGGGTTAGGCTGGGGGCAACGTTGTGGTCGCAGGGGGATTGGGTTGAATTCGGCCGAAAAATGAACCAATCCTGCCACAGTTCAATCACCCAATATGAATCTGGCAGCCGGCCCGTTAACAAACTACACGAAATCATGTCCAGCACAACAGGCGTGTACGGCAGTCGTTTTTGCGGCGGCGGCTATGGTGGCTGCGTTGTAGCGCTCGTTGACCAAACAAAAATTGCCTCCGCAGCCGATTCAATACGCGAACAATATCTAAACCTCTACCCAGAGAAACAGCACGTGGCGGATGTTTTTCAAGTACACGCTGAAAACGGTGTACGCCTTTTATCAACCTAATTATGATGCATTATTCACCTAAAGTTGCCGTTCTGCTGGCGGCAGGGCGCGGCAGGCGGCTGCGCCCACACACCGATCACACGCCTAAACCGCTGCTGCCGATTAATGGGCGTCCCACGCTTGATTTTGTGATGGAGGCGGTTGTCAACGCGGGCATTGAGCGCGTTGTGTTCGTGACGCATTATCTTGAGGCGCAAATTTGGGCGTATGTGGGTGATGGTAGCCGTTGGGGTGTTGCGGCGCGTTGTGTGCATCAAGCGCACATGGACGGCACGGGGCGGGCGTTGTTGACCGCGATGGAGGCTGTGCCAGCGTGGTTTGATGAGCCGTTTTTATTGACGGCGACCGATTATCTGTTTTCGGCCGATTTTCTACGCGATCTTGTGGCAGAGCAGGCACGGGTTCAGGCTGAGATTATGATCAGTTTGAAGCGGTTGAGTTCGGTTGAAATGATCGGCCGAAGCAGCGTCCGTTTTCGTGAAAACAACCAACCCCCTGATGAATGGGTCATTGACGAAATTGTTGAAAAGCCAGCCGCAGGCGAAGCACCCAGTTCATACGGCGCGTCACTTGTCTACAGTCTACCTAGCGCTATTCGGGCCGAATTACAGCAGCTACAAAAATCGCCACGCGGCGAATATGAGGTGCAGGGCGCGATTAATGCGCTCATTGCAAGTGGCTATTCAGCACGTGGGCTGGTACAAGGCGCACCGCCAGAATGGACGGCCTAAGAATCAGATTACACCCTTGACGCCATATTCTTCGATTGTGCGCCAATCTGATTCAAACACAA
>JBMZDF010000265.1:0-3449 GCA_049614105.1 Promineifilaceae bacterium (SeqCode) | reverse complement strand
CCGCACCCAAGAAGCACAACATCATGACCATAATCACGCTACGCAAAGCAACCCGCGCCGATCGGCAACAAATTTTGGCAGTTGAGAGGCAATCTACCCCAGGATTGCAATATTTACCGTACGTCTTTGAAATGTTTCTCGCTGACAAACGTGGTGAGTTTAGCGTTGCAGAAATTGATGGAGAGGTCGTTGCCTGCGCCAAATTTACGACACTGCCCGACAACTCAGCTTGGCTAGAAACGATCCGCGTCACCCCAGCGCGGCAGGGTTTAGGCATTGGCAAACGTTTCTATGAGAACTATTTTGCGATCGCCAAATGCGAAGGCATCAGCACGATGCGGATGTATACGGGAATTGGCAATGCGGTGAGCAAAGGGCTGGCGGAACGCTTTGGGTTTCAACTGGCGGAGACATTTTATGGGGCGTCGTTTGATGTGAGGGAAAGGCGGGTTGATGAGGTGGGGGTGGGAGAATTTCGGCCGATTTTCAACCCAACCACCGCCACCAATCGCATCATGCCACACGCCGCCGCATGGGGCGATTTCCTCGTCATGAACCGAACATTCTACAAGTTGACACCCGACCTGTGCGCCGACCTTGCCCGTCGCAGATTAGTCTACGCCAACGCAGACAGCCTCATCGTCCTCGGCGCAAGATTCATGCCAGACACAGCCCTGCATATCGGGCTATTTGCAGGGCAAACAAGTGCCTGCCTCAAATTCGCCAATCAACTTGCCGCCCAGCAAGCCATCCCCAAACTAAGCTGCCTTTTCCCCATCACAAGTCAGCCAATCAAAAACATCCTCCAAACTGACAATTGGGCCTTCAATAAGGCCACATTTATCGTTATGGAAGTTGATCAATAGATCAAAAAATTGGATCAATAAACCTCTGAGGTTCTCCAAAAACTTAGATTCTATGCTGTTTGAGGCAGACGCAACCAATGGGTAGCTCTGTCTACGTTGCGCTATGTGGGACAACGGATGGATGATTTGGCGGATATTCGGCCGAAATCAGCCCACCTATGGCAAAATAATCCACAGAATGCGAGTCAAAGCAGATAACAGCAACCCCTTCCTTTGGACAAGGCTAAGGAAGCATCCCCTATGACCCCTCACCAAGCTATATTCGCCCCTGCAACCGAAATTGCCACCGCACTTCGCTCGCGACAGGTCTCAGCAACTGAGATGGTGGAGGCATCTTTGCGGCAGATTGAGCATGTTAACCCATCGATCAACGCGGTGGTGCAGTTGGCCGCAAATCGGGCGCGGGCTGAGGCAAAATCGGCCGATAACAGCAACCCAACAAAACCCCTGCACGGCGTTCCAATCACGCTCAAAGATTCCATTGACACCGCTGGCATTATCACAACCTACGGCACAACGGGGCGACGAAACTTTGTCCCATCGCGTGACGCAACGGTGGCAGCGCGGCTGCGGCAAGCGGGCGCGATTGTGTTGGGCAAAACAAATACACCCGAATTCACGCTCGGCGGCGAGTGCGAAAACCCCGTTTATGGCAAAACGTTCAATCCCTACAAAGTCACGCACACGCCAGGCAGCAGCAGCGGTGGCTCGGCCGCCATTGTAGCGGCGGGCGGTTCGGCCTTTGAGATTGGCTCTGACACGGGCGGCAGCATCCGCGAGCCAGCCAACTTTTGCGGCCTTGCGGGGATTAAACCAACAATTGGGCGTGTCTCGCGTATGGGCCATGCCGTGCCGTTTGGCATGGGCGCAACGGATAGCCTAACGACACTCGGCCCGATTGCTCGTTCAGTTGACGATCTTGAGCTAATTTTGAAGTTAATTTCGGGGCCAGATGGGATCGATCCAACTGTTGTGCCGATGCCGACTTGGGGCAATTCGGCCGAAACCAACCCCCGTAACCTACGCATCGCCCTCTACACCGATGGCGGTCTTGGCGCGATCGACCCCATCATCGTCGAAACGGTTCGCAAGGTTGCCGACGCCCTTGCCGATGCGGGTGCGATCATCACTGAGGCTGTGCCGCCCTCGCTGGCACAAGCGTCTGAGGTTTATACGTGGCTTGCTTCGATAGAGGGAGCGCGATGGCTGCTGCAATTGATTGAGCAGGCAGGCACAACAGCGGTGGGCGTCAATTTGCAAAAGGTGTTGGATGCGGCAAATTCGGCCGAATTGCCCACCACCGCCACCATCCTCAAAACCTATGGCAAGCTCCGCGCCGATGCGTGGCAATGGTTCCAATCATTCGACGCCATCCTCTGCCCTGTCGAACCCTACGTCGCGCTGCCGCATGGCGCTATTCTCAACATGACGTTTGCCGATATGCAGGGCTGGGGTCACATGAATTTTTACAATCTCACGGGCTGGCCTGCTGGCACGGTTCGCGCTGGCACAACGGCCGATGGGCTACCCGTCGGCGTCCAACTCGTCGCCCATCCTTGGCGCGAGGACGTCGTTTTCAGCCTCCTCCGCTACATTGAACAAACCTTTGGTGGCTATAAACCACCAGAAATAAATCGCTAAGCACCCCTATGTCTAAAAAACGCACCCGCAAACGCCGTCCTCCCAATGGCAAAGTCGCCCAAACAGCTAAAAAACAAAACTACAGCCCTGGCGGTCTTGATGGCGGCTGGTACAAGCCGCTAACTGATGAAGGCATTCGCCGCATTCACGCAGCATCGCTCGACGTGTTGGAGCAAATCGGCATTGAGGTGCAGGCATCTGAATGTCGCGACATCTTCGAGGCGGCGGGCGCACGCATTGATGCCGCCAATAATCGCGTCTTTATTCCACGTCAAATGGTTGCCGATGCAATTGCGAGTGCGCCTAGTGAGGTCACGCTTTGCGGACGCGATCCGAAAGATGACATTGTGCTTGGTGGCAAAAAAGTGTACATGGGCACGGGCGGCGCGGCGGTCAAAGTGCTCGACATGGATACAGGGCTGGCGCGTGAATCGACGCTGCGCGACGTGGCTGATTTAGCCAAGCTGTGCGATGCACTCAACAATATCCATTTCTACCTGCGTCCCGTTGTTGCTCGCGACATTCCCGATCATCTGCTCGATTTGAACACCTTCTACGCGGCGCTTGCCAACACAACAATGCACGTGACGGGTAACAGTTTCACCATTGAGTCAGTGCATGAAATTGTCGAAATGGCGTCAATGATGATGGGGGGTAATGACAAGCTGCGCGAGCGGCCGATTATCTCCTATACATGCTGTTGGACGGTCAGTCCTTTGCGTTATGCGGCCGAAACAGTCGAGGTGTTGACCGAAATTGTACGGCAGGATATTCCCGTTTTCATTTCGTCCGCGCCCCAAGCAGGCGCGACTGCTCCCGCTGCACTGGCTGGCACACTGGTGCAAATCAACGCGGAAGAGCTATCTGGCATTGTCTACACACAACTGGTTCGGCCGGGGGCGCGGGTCATTTTAGGCTATGTGCCAAGCGTTTCTGATTTAC
>JBMZDF010000264.1:0-8327 GCA_049614105.1 Promineifilaceae bacterium (SeqCode) | reverse complement strand
AAACGTGTCGTTTTCTGGGCCAACGTGCTTGGGAAAATAAAGGATACTGATTTTCTGACTTTAGTGGGCATTGGTTTATCCTCCCCAATATTTATAGATAAGACCTTCCAAAGGTGAGCTGCTTGTTGTTTGTTAAAGACGCTACTTTGGAAAGTTTAGAAAATAGAAGGCCTCGCTAAAATTGAATTATGTCAACAAGTAAATACCCTGAGATCACATTAGATAACCTGATCTGTCAATGCACCGACAAAGATCAGATGACGCGTGCCCATGAGTTAGCAACTGAGCTATATGGCGAAGGGTTGACGATGGCCGATATTCCGAAGCTTCGGCATGGCCGACTTGTTGCGGATACCGTGCTTGGTTTAGGATTGGGAACCGATGTCGCGATTGCAGGTCTTCTGAACCATGTCGATAGCGATGAGGCATTTGCACAGGTTGAAGCGGTGTGTGGTGTCGAGGTAGTGTCTCTCGTTCAGGGATTGCGCACGCTGGATATTTATACAAAGAATATTCAGGATCACAGCAGCGAACGAACGCTAGAAGCGATCCGTCGGGCGCTTTTAGGTCTGATTGAAGGGGATGTGCGCGTTGTGATGATTCGTTTGGCGATGGCGTTGCACACGTTGCGGGCGGCTGGGTCGCTTGATAAAGCGCGGCGCGATGTCATTAGCCGTGATGTGCAGAACATCTTCGCACCTCTTGCCAATCGACTTGGAGTTTGGCAGCTTAAGTGGGAACTAGAAGACAAGGCATTCCAATACTCAGATCCAATTAAATATAAGGAAATTGCGAAGGCGTTGGCCGAGCGACTGGCCGACCGTAATACGCGCGTTGAGAAGGCGAAGGCGGATTTGCAGACGGCGTTGAATGCGTTTGGAATTTCGGCCGAAGTAACCGGCCGACCCAAACATATCTACTCGATCTACAAAAAAATGGACCGCAAAGGAATCGGGTTTGACGAGATTATGGACGCCCACGCCTTGCGCGTCATCATTGATGAGGACGCACCAGAGAAAGCAGGCTTGTCTGACGAGGCGCGTAAACGGACGCAATATGTCGACTGCTACCGCATTTTAGGGTTTGTCCACAGCAAATGGCGTCCGCTCACCGAAGAATTTGACGACTATATTCAGCACCCGAAAAAGAACGGCTATCGGTCACTGCACACCGCTGTGCTGCACGATAGCGGCAAGGTGATGGAGATCCAAATCCGCACGCGACGCATGCATCAGGAAGCTGAGCAAGGGTTTGCCGCGCACTGGGCTTACAAGGAGGGCGGTCGCGTCACCCCTGCCGTTGTGCGTCAGGTCGAAACGCTGCGCGACGCACTTGACTCAGGGCAACTGAGCAACACAGAGGATGATGCACCCGTCGGTGATGAACGTATTTTTGTGTTTACACCAGGCTGGGACGTGATTGATTTGCCCAAGGGGGCGACACCCGTTGACTTTGCTTACTATATTCACACCAATGTGGGGCATCGCACGCGCGGGGCGTTGGTCAATGACAAAATGGTGCCTTTGACACAAAAGCTGCTGTCGGGGGATAAGGTCAAAATTGTTACTTTTGGTAAGAAGGACAGCGAGTATGAAATCGGCCGACCAAGCCGCGAATGGATGAACCCCTCGTCAGGCTACGCATTTACACCAAAAGCCCGCAGCCGCATTCGTTCGTGGTTCCGTCTTCATGAGCGTGACAAAAATATTGAACTCGGTCAACTGCACCTCAACCGCACGCTGCGCGAATACAGGGTACACGGGCAAATTACGGTTGAGCAAGTGGCTGAGCATTTTGGCGATTCGGCCGAAGATTTTCTCGTCAAACTTGGCTTTGGCGATTATCGTAACGCCCAAGTTGACGGCGCAATTGCGCTTATCTCGCGTGAACTAGAGCCGCAGGTTGAGGAAATCACACAGATAGATGAGGTATTTGACGCGCCACAACAGATGCGTCAAAAGCAGTCGAAAAACTCGAAAGGTCTGACCGTGATGGGGATGTCGGGCATGTACACAACGATGGCTGGCTGCTGCAACCCCGTTTTTCCCGAGCGAATTATCGGGTACGTGACGCGCGGACGAGGGGTAACAATCCATCGGCAAAGTTGTCCGCAGCTTCAAGCGCGACAAAGGACGGAGCCAACGCGCATTGTGGAGGCTGATTGGGGGAGCGAACACGCGGGATTATTCCATGTGCCGTTCCGTGTCAAATCGTACCACTCAGCCCGACTGCTTGAACAAATTGCACATACGCTACAGGGTCAAAACATCAATCTGGTTAAAACAAAATCAACACGCCAGAAAAATCATACTGATGTTTATTTGTTGACAGAAGTGAGCGACATCAAACAGGCCGATTGGATCACGCAAAAACTCAGCACCATGCCAACCGTGTTTGAGGTTCAGAGTCGTTAAAATGCAAGTTTGGGCTTGTGGGGAACCCCCGCCTAGCTTCCCCCGAAGGGGGAGCGGAACCCCACCTAACCTCCCCCGAAAGGGGAGGGATCTTGTTTAACTCACTGCTCAACGCCCATATCGTCTAGCTGAGCTTCTGTTTCTTCGCCATCAACCCAGCGGCGTAGTTTCCACGTCTCCAAATTGAAATGAAAGCGATCTGGTTCACCATCGTTGTAGCCAAATTCGCCCCAAACACAGTCTTCGTCTTTGCCTTTTAGGCGAAGGGAAGCGCTGTGCCAGCGACACCAGTAAATGAGCGGTTTGCGACTGCGGTACATAGGAGGAGGGGGGAGGAATGAAGAATATTGAATGAAGAATGAAGAACACAAGACGGTCAGCTTATATTGTCATTGGTCATTTGTGATTCGTCATTTTCTCACTGATATTGTTCAAAGATGCGACGGTAAGCTGGGTAGTCGGTCATTAAGCTGTCGTGGTTGCCGACAGCCACAACGTGGCCTCCGCGTAACAAGACAACTTTGTCTGCCCAGCGAATTTGCGAGAGGCGGTGTGTAATCAGAAATGTTGTTTGCCGTTCGGCCGCACGGGCGATCGCCTTTTGGATTTTATCCTCTGTGGCGCTGTCTACCGCACTGGTCGAGTCATCGAGAACCAGAATGCGTGGCTCCGCTAGAAACGCTCTGGCCAAGGCGATGCGCTGCCGCTGTCCGCCAGATAGCGTCACACCACGTGTGCCGATAACGGTGTCATACCCTTCTGGAAAAGTCAAAATAAATTCGTGCGCTTGTGCATCACGTGCCGCCTGTTCAACCTCGGCGTGTGTTGCCTGAGGCTTGCCAAAAGCGATATTTTCGCGGATGGTGCGTGAGAATAGAAAAATATCCTGTTCGATGATTGAGATTTGACGCCGTAAGTCGGCCAAATTCCATTTGCGGACATCAACCCCGTCAATGGAAATAGCGCCTTGGCGCGTGTCGTAGGTTCGATTGATCAGCTTGACCAGACTACTTTTGCCCGATCCTGTTTGTCCCACAATCGCAACCGTTTGCCCTGGCGAGACGTCAAAAGTGATGTTGTGCAGCACATCGATGCCCGGCAGATACCCTGCACTGACGTTCTTAAAACGGATATTGCCCTTAATTGTGCTGCCGTGTCCGCTGCTGTTCTCATCAAACTCTGTTTCCGTTTTGATCAGCTCTAGGATGCGTCGCGCCCCGGCCATGCCGCGTGCGACTTGCGCATAGGCAAACAGTGAAATAAAGGTGGGGAAGCCAAAAAGCGTCATCAACCCTGTGTAGCCGATCACGTCACCGACTTCAAACACGCCGCTTTGGTAGAGCAGAATGCTGTGGGTGAATGCGCCTGCAATCGTAATGCCCAGCAGGAGTTGGGGGATAAAGCGTGCTTCCACGCGCCCCTGTTGGATAACGGCATCGCGATAGCTGGTTGCGTAGGCTTGGAATCGGCCGATTTCAGCCTCTTCCTGCGCCGCACCCTTAACCGTCTCAATCCCGTCAATCGCCTCTGCCAAACGGCTGTTCAGCACGCCAAACGACCCGCGCACTTTGTCCGCCAGCGGGCTGAGCGTGTTTAGATAGTTGGTGAGAGCGAAAATGTAGCCGATAGTAAAAAAGAGCGGGGCGGCGATGAGCGGCAGCCCATAATTCAGTGGCGCAACCACCAGCGGCGCGATAATGAAAAAGCTGGACCCAATCACAAGATTGAACCCTTGCGTAATCATGAGGTTCATTTCGCGCACGTCGTTGGTGGCGCGTGCCATTGTGTCGCCGACAGGGGTGAGGTCGTGAAAGGTCATGCTCTTGCCGAGCAGGCTGATGTACAGTTCTTCGCGTGTGTCGCGTTCGAGACGTTCGCCGAGCATGGCGGCTGAAAAATTTCGGCCGAATTGCAGCACCGCCCGCACACACTGCGAGATGACGATAGTAATCGCAGCCCACCCAATTCCCGTCAGGTCGCTGCCCTGCGCCGCCGTAAACGCGGCATCTAGCTGGGTTGGAATAACCGTCGCCAGCGAGGCATTCCCCGCCGCGCCAATCGCCAGCGAGATCAACAAATACCAGTTGCGCACCAGATGCGACGTAAGCCAGCGGAGCGGTGTCGACTGGTTTGATTGAATCGGCTTAGCAATATTGAATTCGGCAATTGACATCGTGCGATTCTAACACCGTGCTGATTTTGGTGGAATTAGAGTTATGTAGATGTGAAGCGGCGAACGCAAGCGGTTCAGGGGATTCTCAACACGGTTGTTCCGCGCTCCGCTGCGCCACGCCCCTTGATTTTTTACAGGGGCACATGTTAGAATTTGAGCAATCATCATATTTTTAGCAATGATTGGGAGTAGTACGCTCCGTTGACACATTAGAGAATGCAAACCACTGGCTGAAAGTTTGCACTGTGCCCATCGAGCCGAAGTCGCCCATAAGCTATTCTGAGTTGAAGGTTGTTTGAACAAAACAACTGTGTAGACCAGAACGGGTTAGCCCGTTACAGCGTCGAGTGCCGTTCGCCCAACTTAAATTGAGGCCGACGGAACAAAGGTGGTACCACGTAAGCTATTGATCGGCTCGCGTCCTTTGACTAGGATGCGAGCCGTTTTTGTTTTAGGTAGTAAATCAGTAGACTGAGTTGCTATCATACATTTGGAGAATCTTATGGCAACATCAATGCCGAAAGCGTACGAATTTAAGGAGACGGAGGCACGTCTCTACGAGTGGTGGGAAAAAAATGGCTGGTTCAAACCAGAGTGTCGCCCTGACGATGCGAAACCGTTTACGATTTCGATTCCACCGCCCAACGTAACGGGGTCGCTGCATCTTGGGCATGCGATGTTTGTCTCGTTGGAGGATCTGATGATCCGTCGTGCGCGGATGCAAGGATATGCGGCGCTGTGGGTTCCTGGAACCGATCATGCAGGGATCGCGACACAGCTCAAAGTAGAGCAGATGTTGCGCGACAACGGCACAAGCCGTGAAGAAGTTGGGCGTGAGGAGTTTCTGGACGCCACTTGGGAATGGAAGGAGAAGTACGGTGGACGTATCGTGAACCAGATGCGCTCGATGGGCGCTTCGGCCGATTGGGGACGTGAACGCTTCACCTTGGACGATGGCCTTTCGGCCGCCGTACTCGAAGCATTCTTGCGTCTCTATCGCATGGGGCTGATTTACCGCGCTGAGTACCTTGTAAACTGGTCGCCCGGGCTGCAAACGGCCGTTTCTGACCTTGAAGTTGAGTACGATGAAGTTGATGGCTTCCTCTACCACTTCAACTACCCGCTCAAAGATGGCGGCAGCATTCCCGTTGCGACAACGCGGCCCGAAACGATTTTGGGCGACACAGCGGTTGCCGTTCATCCAGACGACGAACGGTATCAGCATCTAATTGGCAAGATGGCAATCGTGCCGATGATCGGGCGTGAGATTCCCATTATTGCGGATGAGTATGTCGATATGAGCTTCGGCAGTGGTGCGCTCAAGATAACGCCAGGACATGATCCGAACGACTTTGAGATTGGCAAGCGGCACAGCCTAGAGATTATCAACGTGATGAATAAAGACGCGACAATGAACGCAAATGCTGGCGAGTATGCCGACATGGATCGTTTTGACTGTCGCAAGAAGCTGTGGGCTGATCTGGAATCGGCCGAAATGACAATCCGCGCCCAGCCACACCGTCACCAAGTGCCAATTAGCCAGCGCGGCGGCGAAGTAATCGAACCGCTCGTAAGCAAACAATGGTACGTTGACGTTAAGCCGATGGCCGATATGGCGCTTTCTGCCGTTCGCACAGGGCGCATCAAGATTGTGCCTGAACGCTTCAACAAAATTTGGGAGCATTGGCTCACCAACATTCGCCCGTGGTGTATTAGTCGCCAGCTTTGGTGGGGACACCGTATTCCCGTTTATTATGTGAACGGCAATGAGGAAGATTTTGTTGTTGCCAAGTCAGAAGCCGAAGCATACGAGATAGCGCGTGCCAAGTACGGAAATGATGTTGAGCTTAAGCAAGATCCCGACGTACTTGATACATGGTTTAGCTCTGGTCTGTGGCCGTTTAGCACGCTCGGTTGGCCTGAGAATACACCTGACTTGCAGCGTTTCTACCCAACAAACGTGATGGAAACAGGCTATGATATTCTGTTTTTCTGGGTTGCCCGCATGGTAATGCAAGGATTGTTGTACACAAACGACATTCCGTTTGAGACAGTTTATCTGCACGGCTTGGTCAGAGATGAACAGGGCCGCAAGATGAGCAAGACGCTTGGCAACGTTATCGACCCGTTGGAAGTGACGAGCGAATACGGAACGGACGCGCTGCGCTTTACGCTGCTCACGGGTGGAACCCCCGGCAACGACATGAACTTGTCGGTGACAAAAGTTGCTAGCAATCGTAACTTTGCCAACAAATTATGGAACACGGCACGTTTTGTGGTTGCCAACTTGGGCAAGGCGAGCGCGGCCGATAAACCTGAAACGCCGCAATTAACCGCAGCCGACACATGGATTTTGACCCGTTTGCGTGAGGTAACCGTTTCAGCCAATCGGTTGATGGACGCTTTTAACTTTGGTGAAGCGGGTCGCCAAGTTTACGATTTCCTCTGGAGCGAATTTGCCGACTGGTACATTGAAATTGCCAAGGTTCAACTCAACGGCAGCGCGGGACGTGCCTACATGACGCTCAGCGTTTTGCTGCGCGTGCTTGATGATGGGTTGCGACTGCTGCATCCTTACATTCCTTATGTGACGGAGGAAACTTGGCAGCAACTCAAATATGCATTTGTACAGTCGGGAATTGGGATTGCGCCAAGCGGTGGCTGGCCCGAAGCGTTGATTATTGCCGATTATCCTACAAGTGAGCCGCCAAAAGAGGCCAGTTCGCAGGTTTCTGACGCATTTATCCGCCTCCAAGACCTCATCCGCAATATTCGCGCTGCTCGTAGCGAGGCCAAAGTTCCACCGGGCAAACGCATCGCTGCAACGATTGTGGCTGGCGACAATGCTGACTTTGCACAGTCGCAAGCGCCCATCATCGCCGCCCTGGCTCGCATCGACCGCGAACAGCTCACCATTGTGGCTGATGCTGACGCGCCAGATAATGCCGCCACCGTTTCACTAGGCGATTACACCGCCTATTTACCCTTGGCGGGTATGGTTGATTTGGACAAGGAAAAGGCGCGGTTGGGTAAAGAATCGGCCGATATGCAAAAGCAGATCAAACGCTTAACAGGTCTGCTAAAAAGCCCCTTCGCCAAAAAAGCACCCTCACACATCGTCAACGCCGAACGCGAAAAACTCGCACTGCTCGAATCAAGCTACGCAGAAGTTCAAGAACGCTTGGCGGCGATGAACTAAGAGAAGAAATAGAGAATGATGAATGAAGAGCAAAAAGAGCATACCTCTTACCTTCTTCATTATTCTCTCCCTTCCTACCACGGCTTCTCAATCTTCAGGTCGCTTGGTTCAAGATATAGCCAGCGGCCTTGCACTTTCTCGAACTTGCTTTTTTCTGTAAAGCTTACATCTTGACCGTTGCGCATGAGCGAGGCGTGGAAGGTGACGGTTGCTGTGGTGGGTGAGTCGTCCCGTTTGCCTAAAATTTGCAGGCCGACAAATTGGGTGCTTTTGCAGTGTGCTTTGAGACTTTTACGCCACTGGATAGTGTTCTGCTCGAAGCTTGCGCCCTGTGGGTGGGTTGTTTTGATGAGGTAGCTGACTTTGCCTTTGGCGAAGGCGCAGTAGCGGGAGCGCATTAGTTTTTCGGCCGAATCTGCCAACTGCCCACGGTGATAAACTTCACAACAGGCCGCATACGATGCGCCGCTTTGACAAGGACAGGCTGTGTTTGATTGCTTTTTCATGAGCTTACTCCGCATTAAGTGCGCCACAAAAAATG
>JBMZDF010000263.1:0-8332 GCA_049614105.1 Promineifilaceae bacterium (SeqCode) | reverse complement strand
GCTTGTTCGCGATCTTGACTATAAATCGGCATCTCGAAATCGTTAAGATCGATAATTTCGACATCGTTGTTGATTAAAGTCGCGGCATATGTCACCAATGCCTTGTTGATTGAGTTGCGGCTGTTGCTAGCCCCAAATGCGAGTATTGTCATCGTTGAACCTCTTAATCTACTTTTAAACAACAGATGTTGTTTAGATTTCGTTTGTTGTTTACAATGCTACTGTTGCTTACAATTGGTAACAACCAACAACCTGCCGAAAATGCTGACTTAAACAACAAAAGGTGAAAAATGTTGCCTAAACAGAAAAAACTTGACCCGCGCATCATCCGTACACGTCGCGATTTAGCCGCATCGATGTGTACGCTGATGCGGAAAAAGACGTTTAATCAAATCACCGTGCAGGAAATTGCCGAACAGGCAATCATCAACCGCGCCACTTTTTACGCTCATTTTGAAGACAAATATGATTTGTTGGAATATATGGTGCGGGGATCGTTTCAGACGAAGCTAGAAAGCAAAATCAAGACCTGTGATGGGTTTACGCCTGAGCATTTGCGGCTGCTGATGTTGGCAACCTGTGAATTCCTTGAGGAGTTTGATGATAAATATGCCCCGCCTCACGGTGGCGATTATCCACCGATTGGACGGCAGATTCAGCCATTTATTTATGAGGTGCTGTTGCGATGGGCGCGGTTGTCTGGTGTGGCTTCGGCCGAAACCACCGCCATCGCAACCAGTTGGGCGATTTTCGGCACGGCCTTACAGTGGTCGCGGGGGAAGCGGTCACTTTCGGCCGAAACGCTCATCGATCAAACGATTAGCTTGCTCACGGGGGCTTAGTTTTATGTGCATTTTCGGCCGAACCAAAGATGAACAAACCCACAACTGCTGCTACAATAGCAAACAATAGTCTAGTGCATAGTAGCCAGCCACTAGCCATTTCTAAATCATGTACCTAACCAATCAAATCACCCCAACCCGCGAACAGTTCATCGACTTCATGAAAAAC
The DNA here is from genome assembly GCA_049614105.1 of Promineifilaceae bacterium (SeqCode). GTDB lineage: Bacteria > Chloroflexota > Anaerolineae > Promineifilales > Promineifilaceae > CALECP01. The sequence continues at coordinate 7,321 of JBMZDF010000263.1, read as the reverse complement.
TATCCTGCTGACGAACCAGTGGTGATGGTCAACATCCTCAAATTCAAGGCCAAGTCTGACACTGGCAATGAAAGTGGTGCAGCCGCATACGCTCGCTATGGGCGCAATGTTGCGCCACTGCTCAAAGGCGTTGGTGGGCGCGTGCTTTGGTCAGGCAAGGTCAACGCGACGGTCATCGGTGATTCTGAAAATCAGCCTGATATGGTAATGATTGTCGAATACCCATCGGCCGCCAAGTTTGTCGAAATGTCTACATCTGAAGCATACCGCGCGGTTGCACACGACCGCGAACTATCGCTCACCTACGGCGGTCTGCTCGCTTCATCAACCGCAACGCTTAGATAATAATAGTGAAAAGTAGAAATTAAAAGGTGGAGAAACGCTATTTTCCGCTCCTCACTTTTTGCTATCCCCTTCTATGCCCACAACTTATACCCTCATTGTCAAACGTGACTGCCCAACCTGCACCATGCTCACATCCGTGTATGCTCAGTTGCACGAAAATAATCTCACCCTCGCCGTTTACACACAGGACGACCCCGCATTTCCATCTTCATCCGCACTTGATGACACATCATTAGAGCACTCGTTTCGATTGAACATCGACACGGTTCCCACGCTTATCCGCCATACAAAGGGCAAGGAGAGCGGGCGCACCGTTGGTTGGCATCGCGAAACATGGGAGTCATTGACGGGCATTAGCGGTTTAGGTGCTGATTTACCCGCAATGAAGCCTGGCTGCGGCGCACTGAACGTCATGCCAGGCATCGCAGAACGACTACAGGTACGATATGGCGACAGCGGCATGACCGCCCGTGAAATTGCGGTTGATCCCATGAGCGATCCCATTGAAACCGCGTTTGAGCGCGGTTGGTCAGACGGCTTGCCTGTTGTGCCGCCCACGCCAGAACGTGTCTGGCGCATGCTGCAAGGCACGTCGCGCAAACCAAATGAAGTGGTCGGCATCATTCCGCCTGATTTGACCCAATGCACCGTTGAAAAAGTGGCGATTAACGCGGTGATGGCTGGTTGCAAACCAGAGTACATGCCTGTTGTGTTGGCAGCAGTTGAGGCGGCATGTGTTGATGAGTTCAACATGCATGGCCTACTTGCAACAACCTACTTCTCCAGCCCTATTGTGATTGTCAACGGGCCAATCGCCGCCAAAATTGGCATGAATTCGGGCGGCAATGCGCTCGGTCAAGGCAATCGTGCCAATGCAACGATTGGCCGCGCCCTACAATTAATTATTCGCAACATCGGTGGCGGCAAACCGGGCGGGGTTGATCGCGCAACCTTGGGCTATCCCGGCAAATATACATTTTGCTTTGCGGAACGTGAGCATGATTCACCTTGGAAATCGCTGGCGACACAGCGTGGTTTTGCGGAAGGTGTGTCCACCGTCACCCTCATCGCGGGCGGCGGCGTCCACGGCGTCATGGACCAGCTCTCCCGCACGCCAGAAGGGTTGGCAGACAGCTTTGCGCGTTCGTTACGCTCTGTTGCACACGAAAAAATTGCCTTCGCAACTGATGCACTGCTCGTCGTCTCTCCAGAACATGGGCGTATCTTCCGAGAAGCAGGTTGGTCAAAACAGCAGTTGATCGACAAAATTCAAACGCTGACGACACGTAAAGGCAGCGACATTATCCGTGGCGCAGATGGCAACGCCGAAGGGCTTCCTGCACACTTTGCAGCCGCCACACTGCCCAAATTCCGACCTAACGGCCTCAATATTGTCTATGCAGGCGGCACGGCCGGCATGTTTAGCGCAATTATTGGCGGCTGGGTAAATAGCGGATCACGGGGCAGCAGTCCAGTTACAGTTGAAATCAAGGAATAAAAAAATGTACGAACAAATAACCATGCTCGACCCCACCAGCGAGCTATCATCTGTCATTCGGGAGCCAATTGGGCGTCCTGCTTCGCTCGATGGTCTCACAATTGGCTTGCTTGACATTTCAAAGGCACGGGGAAACGTGCTGCTGGATCGAATCGAATCACACCTAAACGGACGCGGTTTGGCGACAAAACGGTACATGAAACCAACATTTTCACGGCCTGCCCCAGATGCACTCCAGCAGGAAATCGCGATGGCGTGTGATGTTGTGATCGAAGCGCTTGCCGATTGAGGGAGTTGCACGTCGTGTAGTGTACACGACATCAATAATCTGGATCAGCGCGGTGTTGCAGGCGTTTTCATCGCTTCAACTGAGTTTATGGTCGCCGCAGAAACACAGGCCAACGCGCTTGGGTTTGCACCCGAATCCGTTTTCATTCAGCATCCGATTCAAGATCGTACGGACGAAGAAATCAACGCGCTGGCCGACGGGGCATTAGAAAGAATTCTCGCGAAGATTAGCGGGGAAGTTCTGAAATAGGCACAAGCAATCGTTGACGAAAACCTCAGAGGTTTTTATTCACACAATAGAACGAACAATAGCAAACCTCTGAGGTTTATTGATGGCCCTAGCCAAAAAATATAGGCTCTTTGGGAATTCGGGAAGCACCCTCCCTTAATCCCTCCCGAAGGGAGGGAGATCAGATCCCTCTCCCTCTGGGGGAGGCTAGGTGGGGGTGCTTCCAACTCCTTAAGACCTCAAAGAGCCAAAAAATATATATCGATACGAACTATGGCTACCTTCAAACGGCCTTAGAGAATTCTGGAGAAATACTATGTCCTATGATTACATCATTGTTGGTGCTGGCTCTGCTGGCTGTATATTGGCAAACCGTCTGAGCGCAAGCGGGACACATCAGGTGCTGCTGCTTGAAGCGGGTGGGTCAGATAAAAAGCAGGAAGTTCGCATCCCCGCCGCGTTTAGTAAACTATTCCAATCAGAGGTTGACTGGAATTATGAGACGGAGGCGCAGACACATGCAGCGGGACGCAAGATGTTTTGGCCGCGTGGCAAGATGATCGGCGGGTGTAGCTCGATGAACGCCATGATCTATCAGCGTGGGAATCCGGCCGACTATCGACGCTGGCAAGAAGCTGGCAATGAGGAATGGGGCTGGGATGATGTACTCCCCTATTTTATAAAATCGCAGAATCAAGAACGTGGCGGCAGCGAGTTTCATGGAACGGGCGGCGGGTTAAATGTTGCCGACGTGCGTAGCCCAAATCCGCTCTCGCTGGCGTTTGTCGAAGCGACAAAACAAGCTAAGTTGCCAACCAATGATGATTTTAACGATGGCCAGCAAGAAGGCTTTGGCATGTATCAGGTGACGCAGTCAAAAGGCGCACGTCACAGCGCTGCGTTTGGGTTTCTCAAGCCGGCCATGAAGCGCACCAATTTAACGACGAAAACGGGCGCACAGGTCACACGGGCGTTGTTTGATGGCAAAACCTGTACGGGGGTTGCGTATGTGCAGGATGGAAAATCGGCCGAAATCAAACTCAACCCAAGCGGCGAAGTCATCTTCTCTGGTGGCGCAATCAACTCCCCCCAACTGCTGATGCTGTCAGGCATTGGCGACGCGGCACATCTTCAAGAGATGGGCATTACACCTGTTGTTGATCTGCCTGGGGTTGGGCAAAATTTGCAAGACCACCTTGCTATCGCGGTCGCGTGGCACTGTAAACAAAAAGTATCGTTGGCACATGCTGAATCGGTTCCCAGCTTACTAAACTATCTGATTCGCGGTCGCGGGCCACTTACCTCGAATGTGGGCGAAGCTGGCGGGTTTATCAAAATTGAGGACGACGCCCACGCGCCTGATCTCCAATTCCATTTTGCCCCCGTTTTTTTCCTGCGACATGGGCTTGATTCGCCACAAACAGACGGGTTTACCATCGCGCCGACCTTGGTAGACTTCAAGAGTCGCGGCTACATTAAATTGAAATCGGCCGATCCCCTTGCCTACCCTGAAATTCAGCCGAACTACCTTCAAGATGAGGGGGACGTCAAAGTACTGGTTGAAGGTGTGAAGTTGGCACGCAAAATTGGCAATCAGCCTGCCTTTCAAGCCTTCCGTGGCGATGAACATTTGCCAGGCGGCACAACACAATCGGACGCGGAAATTGAGCAATTTGTTCGCGAAAAGTCGGAGACTCTCTATCATCCCGTTGGAACTTGCAAAATGGGCGTTGACCCGCTGGCGGTTGTCAGCCCTGAATTGAAGGTACACGGCGTGAGCGGTTTGCGCGTTATCGACGCTTCGGTTATGCCCACCATCGTCAACGCCAATACCAACGCGCCCACAATGATGATCGCCGAAAAGGGCGCGGACATGATTTTGAACGGCTAAAACGGTCGTTGGCGAGATGTCTTGTCAGATGACGAGCTTGCCATGTATGAGACGACTAAATCGCAGGTTTTGAGTTTGGACTGCGCCCGCTGGTTGGAACAGGGGCGCAGCGCTCTTTAAAAGGGTAGTTCAACGCCAATGTGGGCAAATTCGGCCGAAGCACGCTGTAATTTGTCGATGATGAGGCTTTGATTCGGCCGAATTCGATCCTCAGGCCCCACTAATGTAAACGTCAGCGGCGTCCCGTTTGGCACAGGCACAGCAATCGCCATGATATTGTCATAATACTCGCCCACTTCGATCACCAGTTGATCAGCCTGTGCCTGCTTCAACCGTGCAAGATACGCATCAAGATCCGTAACGGTTCGAGCCGTAAACGGTTCAAACGGCTCATGCAGCAATAGACGCTGTTTATCTTCTGACAACTGCGAAAGCAACGCCATACCCGTTGCGCCAAACGGCAACGGGCGTCGCGCACCTGCCCCCGCAACAAAACGAAGCGCCTGCTTCGACTCAATCACGTGCAGATAGACAGTCTCGTCCCGATCTAAAGCGGCAGTGATTACCGTTTCGCCCGTCAAAGCTGCCAAAGGTGTGAGCAAATCGCCAAAAATTTCGTCCAGCCGTAAAGTCTGCTTGGCGATCATGCCCAAACGCAGCGCCATCATGCCCAACTGATAATGCTTGCCTTGATGGCTTGTCAGCCCTAAGTCTGTCATCTCTTGCAGCATTCGATAGACCGTTGGCTTAGGCAAGCCGCTGCCGTTGACAATCGCCATCATGGTCATGCGTGGCCGTTCAACAGTGAACTGATCGAGGATGAGACGCGCTTTGCCCAAAACGGTATGGGGCGAGTTTGGATGTTGTTTTGGCATCAGGTCTATGTGCTTAAAAACACGCTGCACGGTTGTTTAATAGATTGGCCCAAACGTGTTCCCTTCCGCCAGCATTTCTTGTTCTTGGGCATACCAAGAGGTCGCATACTGATCGAGTTCTGCCCCTTTGTAATCATTTTGACCAAACAGCGCGTGGACACTATCAAAATTGATGGCTGTTGATTTGCCAATCGCATAGTCTTGACCAGCCGCCTTTAAGCGTTCCATATTGGCCTTGTCGCGCTCAAACGCTTTAGGGTGCGGCCCGTGATCGATGCCAGCGGGATGCAGGGTGAACATGCCCGGTTCGATACCTGCCTTGGAGAAGAAATTGCCTTCGTGGTAGAAAATAAATTCATCGTAGTCGATGTTGCGATGATAGAAAGGCAGGCGCAGCGTATCTTCGCCGCCGAGAACGCGGGGGGCAAAGGTGGTGACCAGCACATCTTCGCTTTGGAAAGTGGTGTTGGCGGTGGGGATAACGTGGTTGTTGAGCATTGAAATCGGCCGAATATCCCGCACATTTAGCACGTAAGGCACTAAATTTCCCTTCCAGCCAGAAACGGCCGTCAACGGATTGAAGTCATACCAAAGCCGCGTCAGTCGCCCCAGCCGTTTGATGCGAACCTCATATTCATCCTGCTCCCAACGCTCACGCGGCGCATCAAAATCAGGCAAACGCAGCACCCCTTTGTCAAAAATTGAGTGCGGGCCAAGCATGCCGCGATCTGGAATTTGGAAAGGCGCTTTTGACTCCAGAATGATCATGAACGTCTTGTCATTTTCTGGGATGACGCGATATTGACAGCCGCGCGGAATCACGATGTAGTCACCACGCTCGTATTCCATGACGCCGAACTCTGTCTCAATGCGACCATAGCCATCATGCACAAAATAGATTTCATCGCCGTCGATCGTTTTATAGATGTACGGCGTCCGCTCTTGGCGTTTGCTTAGGAACACCGAGACTGTTTTCTTGCCACACCAAACGGCCGCCGTGATGAGCTGGGTTGGCAGCGCGTTAGGGTCTTGACTATCGGCCGTTTCAATCTTGCGGCAATCGACTGCACGGGGGCGCAAATCCCCTTCAATGCGCTTCCAGTTGGAGGGCGGTTTGGTCACATACAGGTGCGACACTTCTTCGCTAAAAAAGCCTTCGCGTGCAAATTCCATCTCGAATGTGCCGAGCGGCACGTTGACATGTGCTTGATTGGTGTATCGGCCGCGTTTGTGGGGGTAGTTTTTCATAGCTTCTCCTTGTGCGCTAAAGTGGCGATTTTGACGGGGCAAGTTTACAATACCGCTGCAAAAGTTTCAATAAATAATTAAAGTTTCATTGAGTGAGACTAACATAGGGGATTTACATGAAATTAGCAAGCTTACCGGCCAAGGGACGTGATGGCGCACTTGTTGTTGTTAATCGTGAGTTGACCAAAGCTGTCAGGGTGGACGGCATTCCAACGATGCAGTTTGCAATCGAGAACTGGGAATCGGCCGAATCAATGCTAAAAACCGTCTTTGACCAACTACAAGCGGGCAACCACCCTGATGCCATGCCGTTTGACGTGGCCGCATGCCTCGCCCCGTTTCCCCGTGCTTTTCAATTCCTAGACGGCTCTGTTTATCTGCACCACATGAAAAAAGCGCGTGCCGCTCGCGGGGTCGACATGCCGCCCCGCTACGAAACAGAACCGCTGATGTATCAAGGAATCTCCAGCCGTTTTCTATCGCCAACCGAGCCGCTGCGCGTTCCAGATGATGCGCTCAACGTCGATTTTGAAGGCGAAATAGTTGTCGTGACGGACGATGTGCCGATGGGGACGACACGCGACAATGCGAGCGAGCACATCAAACTATTCATACTGCTCAACGATCTCACGCTGCGTGTCAAGACAAAGCTGGAGCTGCCGAAACAGTTCGGATTCCTGCAAGCGAAACCGATCAATGCGCTTGGCCCAATTGCGATTACGCCAGACGAGTTGGGTGACAAGTGGGACGGCCGAATGCCAGCAATCAACGTCACATCATCAATTAATGGACAATGGTTCGGCTCCCCAAACGCAGCCGTTGACTATTGGTTTGATTATCCGACGTTGATTGAACATGCGGCAGCAACGCGAGAGTTAGACGCTGGGACATTGATAGGCGCGGGGACAGTTTCAAACGCCTCAGACGAGTCGGGGTATGGGTCCATT
>JBMZDF010000262.1:0-8387 GCA_049614105.1 Promineifilaceae bacterium (SeqCode) | reverse complement strand
AAGTGATTAATTGGTAAAGCGTTATAAGGAGACCTTCATGGCAGATGTAAAAAGCGTAGCCCAGCGACTCATCGAAAATGTTGAGCGGGTGATGGTTGGCAAGCGAAATGTCGTTGAACTCAGCATTTTGGGACTGTTGTGCCAAGGGCATGTTTTGATTGAAGATGTACCTGGTGTTGGCAAAACGGTGCTGGCTAAGTCAATTGCACGTTCCGTCGGCTGTACTTTTCAGCGTATTCAGTTCACTCCAGACATGCTGCCAAGCGATGTGACAGGTGTTTCTGTCTTTAATCAGAAAACGCTTGAATTTGAGTTTCGCCCCGGGCCGATTCATTCGCAAATTGTTTTGGTGGATGAAATTAATCGTGCGACGCCAAAGACGCAGTCTGCGCTGTTGGAGGCGATGGAGGAGCGACAGGTGACGGTTGATGGTACAAGCTACCCGCTTAGCCCGCCCTTTATGGTGCTTGCAACGCAAAACCCGATTGAATATGAAGGGACGTTTCCGCTGCCAGAGGCGCAGCTTGATCGGTTTATGTTGCGCCTTGAGATTGGTTATCCTTCGGCCGAACAAGAGATCAACATTCTGGATCGCCAACAAGTTTCACACCCTGTTGATCAGCTTGAAGTGGTCATTCCTGTCCACACCTTGACCGAAGCTCAAGAGGCAATCAAAAACATTTATATCGATCGTCATATCAAAGAGTACATCGTCAATATTGTTCGCAAAACACGTGAGCATCCTGATGTATACCTTGGGTCGAGTACACGTGGCGCGTTAGCCCTTTACCGTTTGTCGCAGGCACGTGCCGCCATTAACGGGCGTGATTATGTGCTGCCAGATGATGTGAAGGCGCTTGCACCTTGGTCGATTGCACATCGCGTGATTGTCGGGCCTGCTGCTCGTATCAAAGATGTGTCCCAACGCGAGATTGTTCAGGATGTCCTCGATCGCTTGCCCGTTCCCGGTGCTCAAGTTAGACGATAGAGGTTCAGACTCCCCTGTGTTCCTAAGCGGGTTTGAGGTAGCACGTCTATCTGACTGTTTGCTATTCTCAACCTCACCCACAACTCAATGAAGCGTCAACGTCGCTCGCTCGTTTTCCTTGGCCTCAGCTTACTGTCTCTGTTTTCTGGGTTTTCAACAGGGCGTGATCTGTGGTTTACAATCGCTTATCTTTTGGGATCGCTCCTGATCCTATCGTTTATTTGGTCCTATATCAATTTACGACAAACAAAAATATCGCGCGTCACGCGCACACGCCGCACGCAGGTTGGGCAACCGCTTGAAGAACGCATTCTGCTGACAAACACAAGCCGTTTTCCCAAACTGTGGCTTGAGGTGCGTGATAATTCAAACTTCCCAAATCACAATATCAGCCGCGTTGTCAACGGTCTGCCGCCCAACCGCAAGTATGGCTGGCGCACGGCAACACAGAGCTTTTTACGCGGACGCTATCGACTTGGCCCGCTGATGATTCGCACAAGCGATCCGTTTGGCCTGTTTCCAATGGAGCGCATGATAGACGCCACAAACAATGTGGTTGTCTATCCGATGACGGTTGACATTCATCATTTTCCGCTGCCAGCCGGGATTTTGTCAGGCGGCGATGCGCTGCGGATGCGGGCGTATCAAGCAACCGCCAATGCTGTCAGCGTGCGAGAATATGCGCCAGGAGACAGTTTTAACCGTATTCACTGGAAGAGCAGCGCCCGACGCAATCGCCTGATTGTCAAGGAATTTGAGCTTGATCCGCTAACCGATATTTGGATTGTTCCCGACATGGCGGCGAGTGTACAGGCAGGATTGACGGCTGCGGAAGCTGCTGCGCTGGCACATTCGCAGGGCAAGGAAGACGCAAGTTTGCCATTGTCAACAGAAGAGTACGTGGTGACGATTGCGGCCTCCTTGGCACAATATTTTCTGCGCCAAGATCGTGCTGTGGGGCTTGTGGCGAACACACAAAGTCGTGAGTTTGTGCAGCCCGATCGGGGCGAACGACAATCCAATCGACTGCTCGAAACGCTGGCTGTCTTACAGGCTGATGGGGACATCGAGCTGGCTGGTTCACTTTTGATGCAGTCTAACCGTTTTCCACGCGGGACAACGCTCATTGTGATTACGCCCACGATTGATTTGTCATGGGCAACCACGGCTCGTGAATTGACGCGGCGCGGTTTGCGAATCGCCACTGTGTTAGTCAATCCTGAACAGTTTTCGTATGCGGGGCATGGCGAATCGGCCGAAGAACTACTCTCCCTGCTCCAAATCAACAACATTCCCTGCTACTTTGTAAACGCAGGCGACAACCTATCGGCCGTGCTAGGCACACACCGCCGGCGCTAAGGTAATTGCAGATCGAATAAAACGCTTTTCCCATGCAGCCAGAAACCAAACTCAAGTCAAACGCGCGAACGCCGATGATTGGCGTGGCGGTCTTGGCGATTTTGGCGTTGCTGCTGCCGCATCGCACTTGGACAGTCATGCTGGCGACGCTGAGCGTGCTGATTGGCCTGTCTTACTATTGGATGCGTACCCTGTCCGATGCGATTGAAATTAGCCGCAGCGTCAACTCGCGTTGGGTTGCCGTGGGCGATTTTCTGAGCGAAACGTTTACCCTGACCAACCATAGCAACGTGCCGCTGCTGTGGGCGGAAGTGGTCGATCAGTCAAATGTGCCAGGGTATCGGGCGGCATCGGTGCGGGCGGCTGGCCCGCATCAGATGGTGCGTTGGCGTGAGCAAGCCGTTTGTGAACGGCGCGGGCGTTTTCAGCTAGGGCCTTGGCTGCTGCGGACAAGCGACCCTTTTGGCCTGTTTGAACTGACGATTCGCTACGATGCTGTGCAGGAAATTGTGATCCATCCGCCTGTGCATGTCGATCTGCCTGTCGTGCTTCCTTCCGGTTCTGGCAGCGGCGAACTGCGGTCGTTGCGTCGACGTGAGCAGGCGCTTGTCAATGTGTCCTCTGTGCGCGAATATCGGCCGAATGACCCCCTTAAACATATTCATTGGCGTAGCTCAGCAAAACGCGGCAACCTGCTTGTACGCCAATTTGACGAGGATTCAGGCGGCGACGTTTGGATCTTGGTGGACTTGAATCGGGCGGTTCAGGTTGGGCAGGGAATTGACGGCACAGAGGAACAGGCGGTGCTGTTGGCGGCATCGTTGGCGGCACGGGCGCTGGCCGTGAATCGCCCCGTCGGGCTGGTGGCTTATGGGGACGAACCACAAATTTTGGCCCCTAATCACGGGGAAGGGCAGCGTTGGCAGATTTTGCGTTCGTTGGCGTTGGTTTCGGCCGAAAATAGCCACACACCACTCGTCCAAGCCCTCGCAGATGTCCAGCGGCTTGCCAAACGAGGGGCTGCGCTGCTGATTATTTCGGCCGATAACTCGGCCGAATGGCTCCCCAACCTGTTTCGGCTGACGCAAATCGGCGTTAACGTCTACCCAGTACTGTTTAACAGCGCAAGCTTTAGCGCAGCAGATGACCCCGACAACGCAGCCCACGCCACACAACAGGAGCTTACCCGCCTGCATATCAACTGCACGCTGCTTCAAAAGGGGGAAATTGGGCGACAATCGGCCGATACAGTCCCCTCAAACCGCAAAGTCGTCTATACCCCCCTCGGTCGCGCCATCATACAGGACCAACGCTGATGTCAAAATCAGCAAACCCGCTTACCTCCCATTTCTATCCACTAGCTTGGCGTGTACAGAATGCTTTGCAGCCGCGTGAAGGCTGGCTCTCGCTGGTGCTGCTGATTTCTGGCGTTCTAATCGTCACCCAAAACATAAGCGACTCACGGTGGGTTGCGTTTGATCTAAAGCTTCAAAGCAGCGCCGTTGTGGCTATTTTTCTCACGACATTGGTTGCCAAACAGCCGATTAAAGCATGGCGAGCGTGGCTGCTTTTGATCGGGTACGGGGGCGTGCTGATCCCGATTCGTCTTGGTGGCTGGTGGCCGACAATCTCCGTTTGGTTTGATGGTGTTGAAGCAGCACAAGCGTTTTCGCGTCCTCAATATGCGCTGTTTGCCGAACGGCTTTCCGACTGGGCCGACAGCTTGCGGCTGGGCGAACCAACTCAAGAGGTGTTGCCCTTCGCCCTGCTTGTTGCCTTGCTCGTTTGGATCTGCACCGTGTATCTGACTTGGGCAACCTATCGAAACGCACAACCGTTGCCTGCTCTGACGTTGATGGGAGGCGCACTGGCGCTCAATAGCTATTTTGGCGGCGACACGGACACCAGCTCGATTATTTCGTTTCTGGCGATTGCGTTTGCGCTGGTTGCGTTGGTGCGTTGGCGGGCGCTTGAACACATGTGGGATCGTCAGCAGGTCGATTATTCGGACGAGTTGCAGCATGAATTTGCGGCGGTCGTGCTGCTTTTGGCGGTGGCGCTCCCGCTCGTCTCGTTCTGGCTGCCGCCCCTGTCGTTGTCGCAGGTTGCGGGGCGCTTTGCCGAATCGGCCGCAGTTGTCCGCGTTGAAGGCTGGCTGGAGCAAGCATTTGGTGGCGTGAATACCAATGTCGGTGGGGAGGGTGGTCGTTCGGCCGATAATGACCAATCATCCCGCAGAACGGGCGTGATGCCGCGCAACTATTTGCTGGGAGACGCGCCCGATCTGTACGAAACAATCGTCATGACGGCTAGCGTGCAGTCTGACGTGCGGGTGCTGACACGCGCCACCCACTGGCGAGCACTCAGCTTTGACGTTTATTCTGGCGCAGGCTGGTGGCGTTCTGACACAAGAGAGATTGCGACTGCGGCCGATTTTGAGCTGCCTTTGACCGAGGTGTCGGCAACGGCAAGCGTCGCACAGGACGTTCATTGGCTTGCAGATGACCGTTTGATTCGTTACTCATATGGGCTGCCAGAGCGGTTTTTGCAGCCTGTCGATGCGTTTTGGGCAAGTGATGAAGACTTAATCTATGCCCATGGTGTAGAGGACACGTATCAGCTTGAATCGCGTGTGAGTGTTGCTTCGGCCGAAATGCTCAACAGCGCCCAACTTGCAGACGTGCCGCCGCTTATTTTAGGCACTTACAGACAGTTGCCCGATAGCGTTCCGCAGCGGGTTCATGATTTAGCGGCCGAGATTACGGCCAGCGCCACAACCCCCTATGAGCAGGCGCGTGCGCTCGAAGCGTTTGTACGCCAGTACGAGTATTCGCTTGATGTCTCTGCACCGCCACCCGATCAGGACGTCGCCGATTTCTTTTTGTTTGACCAACAGGCAGGCTACTGTGATTATTTTGCAACCTCTATGACAGTTTTAGCCCGTTCCGTTGGGCTGCCTGCGCGAATGGCGATTGGCTTCAACGCGCAAACGCCAGATGCGAATGGTGTGCAAACGATTTACGAGATTAATGGGCATTCGTGGACAGAAATTTATTTTGCGGGGTACGGTTGGATTGAGTTTGAACCAACGGCGACGTTTGTAATTTCGGCCGAAATTGACCCCACAAACACCCTAGACGAAACGACCCCAGAAATCAGCCCCGTCGTTCCAATCCCGACCGCCACAATGACCAGACCGACGCTTTCTACCTTTTTGTTCTGGGGTGGGGCGCTGTTGTTAGTTGCATGGCTCGTTTGGGCGTTACGACCTGCGCCGACGCTGACCCAACGCTATACGCAGTTGCAACAGTTGGCGGCGCGTTTGCCGACGGGTATCAACGTGGGCCAAACGCCGTTTGAGTTCGAGGCGCAGCTATCGGCCTATATCACACAGGCCGTGCGTGAGCATCGGTTCTTAAAAGGGTCAGCTTGGGAATCACGTCAACAGGTGACGCTTCAACTAATTAGACAAACAGTGTCGGAGTATGCGGCGCGTGTGTATGGAGAGGGGAATTCGGCCGAAACGCCAATCACCAAACAAGCATGGCGTCAAAGCTATTGGCTACTTACCCTGTTGCGTTGGCTCCCCTGATTTGATTACGAAAGCGCAAATGGGTGCGTCTTTTCTTTATTCCAAATTTCTGCCCCCAGCAGCCGCGCCGCGATGCTGTCCACATAATACGTATCGCGTGCATCACGCAATCCAGACTGTTCATGTGCTGGCGCTATGGCGAGAAAAGCCGTCGCCGCTTCCTGTGCCGCCTCAACCAGAGCGTGAATTCGTTCAGCGTCTAAGTCAAAATCAAACGCTTGATAGCCACCTGCTGGCAGGCGAATCACCTTGTCATTATAGGCTTCAAGCACATCTTTTGTGCTGGCCTGCAACATCATATCGAGCAGGGCGAGGCTGCGGTTGAGTAGCCGCGACGGCGTTGGTTTGCGTCCAATTTGGGAGGGTTGACCTGCGACAGGGGTGTCATCATCAAGTAGCAACGCTATCAGCCTATCATTGGGCGCTCCCATAATGTCAACCACAAATGGGGTGGTCGACAAAAATAGCTCAACGGGGAAATTCGCCAGCACGCCGCCATCCACTATTGCGTGTTCGCTGACATTGCGGCCACGATAAAGCCCCCAAGCATCCTCCCAAATCACCTCTTGCCAGTAAAACGGGGCGCTCATTGACATTCGCACCGCCATTGCAACGGGCAAATTGGGCGCGGTGCGATGGTTCAGCACCATCAGCCGCTTGTCAGTGACATCGGCCGCTGTAATACTCAATTCAAGCTCGGTGTGTTCGTACATCTCAGCCAGCGTCGCCGATCCAAGACCGTCCATGTTGTCTAGCTGCTGACGCATCCATACCAGAAAGGCGTCGCCTGAGTAAATCCCGCCAGCTTCAATCAGCGAAAATAGCTGTCTGACAGCGGGAAGTGCCGTTACGCCGCGCAACAGTATCTGATCGACGCGCTGCTCTACCGATTCGGGAATGGCCGGCACGTCGATCGCTTTGAGAACGGCGGCCCAACTGCTGTTGGCAAGCATTTCGGCCGAAAATCGATCGGGCACATCGGCAAACACGGCCAGTTGGGACGCTCCCGTGTCCGTTCGATCGGTAAACGTGCTGTAGAGTTGTTCGGCCGAGTAGCCCGCCGTGATCAGGGTGGCAAAAATTGCCCCCGCAGACGAACCGAGCAGCCGTTTCGGCCGAATATCTGCCGCTTCAAGCGCCGCATAAGCGCCAATAAACGCGATGCCTTTTGCACCGCCACCTTCAAAAACTAAATCACACACCATACGCTACATGATAGTGTGCAATCTGGATTGCGCAAGTTAAATTGACCGATCTGCGTTCAGCTCGAATGTAACACCCGCTACGGTAACATCCGCCTATTTCAACGATGATTTTTGCATGTCAAATCGAACACAACCCTACTTACTTTTGCTTTTGGTCGGGCTAATCTTGCTGGCGGGCTGCCAGCTTGGGCAGTCAACAAGCTTTGTAGAGCCGCCCGTAGACGATGGTGACGTTTACACACCTGGCGAGGAGCTTAAATTAGTCACGCTACTCCCCAAAGATGCGATTCCCTCCATCGATACCCCACAATTTTATGGGGTTGAAGAGGCAAATGCGGAATATACAGATGATGAACTTGTGCTAGGCGTCAATTTTGACGGCGATGCCCGTGCCTACTCAACAGGTCTGCTTAGCCGACACGAAATTGTGAATGATGTTGTCAATGGCCGCCCGATCGCGGTCACGTGGTGACCGCTTTGCTTTACGGGAATCGTGTATTCTCGCGATGTGGCAGGGCAGACGCTTACCTTAGGCGTCAGTGGCAAACTAATTCGCAACGTGCTGGTGATGTACGATCGGGAAACGGACACGCTGTGGCCGCAGTTGACGGGCATTGGGTTGGAAGGTGAATTGAAGGGCGAAACGCTCGAATTTTTACCGTCGATTCATACGACTTGGGCAGAGTGGCGCGAATTGCACCCCGATACGGTTGCGGTTGTGAAAGGGTACAAGGGCAACTTTGACAGCTATGAAGGGTATTATGCGTCTGGGCAAACGGGCGTCATTGGTGAAACGTACAGCGATGAGCGTTTGTACACCAAAGAGTACGTGATTGGCGTTCAGCTTGGCCCCGATCAGGTCGCCTATCCGTTCCGAACGCTGAATGAGGAACCTGTCGTGAACGATCAAATCGGCGAGCGCGAGGTTGTCGTCGTGTTTAGTGCTGAGTCGGGTGCGGGGGCAGTGTACGACCGTGCAGTTGATGGGCAAACGCTTGAATTTACTGACAACGGCGACGGCACATTAACCGACGCACAAACAGGCTCAACTTGGGACAAGCTTAGCGGGGTCGCAACAGGTGGAGAACTGGCGGGAACACAGCTTGAGGCGATTAAAGCAACACGCAGTTTTTGGTTTGGCTGGAAGGATTGGTTCCCTGATTCGCGTGTTTATGGGGTGAATTGAGGAACCCCCACCTAGCCTCCCCCGAAGGGGGAGGAACCAGCTAGCCTGCGATTTCTT
>JBMZDF010000261.1:0-8402 GCA_049614105.1 Promineifilaceae bacterium (SeqCode) | reverse complement strand
ATATAACGCATTGTTTCAGCGTCACGGAAGATCTCAAACATCTCGGCCGCATCGTCTTCTTGCAACGACCGTAATCTCAAATTTATAGTTCGTAGGATAGGTAGCTTCATTGAGAAGAAGTATACTAAACAATACCGCAATTAACCCTAGCGGTCCCAAATCAAACCGCTTCCAAGCCACGTTCGCGATATTTTCCTAAAAAGCGTTCAACCGTCTTTTTGTCTAAAGAAACACGACGTGTCACTTCGTCAAGTTTGATGCCGCGTCGCAACAAATATAAGGCGAACAAACGAGAACGGCGCGTATTGTCAGACTCGTTCTGATAGCTATGCCAAAGTTCGGTCGATGAGTTGTGCCAGCGGGTTGGACGACGCTCAATTTGATTTAGTTGCGCATCTGTTTGCAACTCTAACATCTGCAATATACTGCGCATACTGTTATAGCTGTAAGCGATGCCCCATTCTTGGTTCACCCATTGCAACGCATCTCGCACAGACTCAAACTGTTTACGTCGTGACCGTTCACAAAGCAACATCTGTTGCTCAATTGAAAGACGCCCACGGCTGGTATAGCCCAGCACTTTCCCAATCCCAAAACGACGATATTGGCTCAGCCAAAGCATCGCCCGATCCTGTGGAAACCCGCTACGGCGTGACGCTTCTTCGATTGGTGTGCCGCCACGCAGCATACAAAACAGGTTCAGAATCCGCTGTCTCTTTGGATCACGCTCAAATTCAGACCATTTTTCAAATTGTTCAATTGGTTCACGCCATTCGGCTACATACTTAATTACCATTACAGTTCTCCGATACAGCAGCGATCAAACAATACAAATTCAGACCGCCTACATTAAAACGACTAAGCTCACTTTGAAAAAGTGCTCAGACTATCTACGCATCACAATGATCCAAAGCAATTAGCCATTCTCAACACGCTTACGGTGTCGCATCTCTGTCTAACTTCCCTATTTGGGGACAACGTTAGAAAAGGGTGCGTTTCTTGCCAATCGCATAAGCTTTAAATCCTGCGGATTGCTGAAGAGGCTGCTTGAGCAGCCTCTCAAATCCTTCATAGTTTCACTACGGTGAGCACAAAAACCACTATACCCCTCAATTCTGGTGATATTTCTGCCCATTTTTAAAATTACAAAGTGGGGACTTAACCAATCATTATTAGCCACCTGTCTATTACGGGGCAATAAGTATTGGCAGCCATATCTTAGGGTCTAACCCTAAATCCTGAGTACATCCCTTCCACGTACATGTACATGTATCTGCATACGACATCAATGCAGGGTATTTCACTGAATCAGGGTCGTTGTAATATTTTTGCGCCCCCCATGTCCCCCACGTGCCCCAGTTGCCCGTGTTGACATAGTGGACAAACATCGTGCCGCCCAAATCGTGCCATGCTTCAAGATAGCGAGAATAAATCTCGCCCATGCGCGGATCCTCATTCGCTTGTTCAAACATTGCGAGGATTCGGGGCTGGTTCTGTACGGGGCCAGTTGCCGCGAGATGCTGCCCACCTTCATAAGCAACCAGGTCAAGCCCATATTTGTCTGCCAGCAGCTTATAGGTTTCTATATTGGCAATCGCATCATCGACGTTTGTTCGGCCGATAGCGTTTGAGGTCAACATAGAGCCTGTGTTCAACTCTGCAAACAATTTGTTCATCCCGCCATCAGCTTGATACGTCCAGCCAAGCACCGCCTGTTGATGCTGTGAATCCCCAAGATGCTGCCCAAAATAGGGGGCAATCGCAATCGCATCCATATTTTGATAGCAACCCTGAAACGATCGCAGCGGGCATTCAAGCATCTCTTCAGCAATGTATGCGTTGGCGGCATGGGTCGCCATGACGCAAATAATGCGATCGGCGTCATCACCCCATGTGTCCTTCCATATGTCGCAAATTTCGGCCGAACGCTTCCCATACCATTGCCAACGTGCAAGATTGGGGTCAACGCTCCAACCCCACGTCTCAATGCCTTGGCTCTTGATCCAATCACCTTGACCAAACGCGGTGTTCCAAGACTCATTTGTATATTCTAGGTAGACATACCGATCGGTCTGCAACCTATCGTGAACCAGCTTTGCCATCTCCCAAACGTAGTTATTTTCTGCCAAATGCGGCACGTTAAACCAAGCGTTGGCGTTATTCAGGTTTGCTAGGTCCACCATTATTTCAAACGGGACGCCCTGATCTGTCGAGTAGCGTGCGTCGGTGGTTTGAGAACGCCCAGCCCAGCCTTTAAACTGTGACCAGCTACCTGTTCGCAAATTCGGATCAAATTCGGGATTGTCTAAGGGGTGTTGCATCGTTGCGCTAGACGTCGACGATCGTATGATTTCACGTGACACGGACCAGTTTGTCCGTTGCCAATCCATAAACCGCAGCGTGCCATAAGACGCAATACTTTCCAGAAAGTCTGGATGAAACTGATACGCATCCACCGTGTCAGGATCAAATTCGGGCGGGATCACGCGAATATTTCGGATGTAATCATTTGGGTCAGTCTGCGTGATTATAAGATGAATACCATTCCCTGTTTGACCAGGGGTAACGGTGATGATATCTCGTCCAGGAGTAGAGAGCGCCGTATTTTTTGTTGCATCGAGTCGATAGGTCAGCTCCCCTGAGCCATCGTACAAAACAGTATAGTTACCGCCAGGGTAGTTGCCGTCTAACTTACTAAACAGCAATGTTCCAACCGAGCGGAATCGTGGCGATGTACCACTTGTTGGCAAAAAGCGAACCCAACCGTGTTCGTCTAATACAAGCTGATCTGATTCACCTGTGTTCCAGTCAGCATGAATATTTTCGCCATGCGTGATCCATTCTCTTGATGTTTTGAACACATCAATAAATGGGTATTCTGGTGACCAATCGGCAATTGTTGTCAAATTGGTTCCTAACGGCGATAAGGCTTGTTGGCGTATCACGCAGTTAAAGGTGCAGGCCACAGAGAGTTCATTCTCTAGTGTTAGACTTGTCTCGCTTGTATATGGGGGGCAATCTAAGTCGCAGGGGATTCGTGCGGTAACAGTTTCGGCCGAAAGCAACAGTAAACATACAATGCTTAACGCCAAAAGCTGAGGCCCACACCTTAATATAAGTTGTTTCAACGGTTATCTACCAATACGTTGCAATTGCACTCCCAACAATTGATTCTACGTGCTTACCAATACAACAAAAATAGCGCGAAAAAACAATTATTGAGCTTACAACGGCAAATGAAAATGACTACCAGTCCACCACAACTTAGTCGTCAACTCAAACAAGCAGGTAAGCGAATAGAAAACCACAGCAATCAATTGCTGTCGTGCTGGTCGGATCGTGTCCACCGATCTGACGCATTATTCACCTTACTTATTTACCGTATGGTTGCTAGTGTTGAGAACCACGGCCAGAGGCTAGCGCAACACGCAGTTGCACAGCCCACAAGCACCTCTACCGATACTCTTTGTGGTTAATTTCTCATACACTTATGTTCTTGACGACACCTAAGTTGTCTATACATTCTGCTGGAATTAAAGCTTAAAATAAATAGTAACTCTGTACCTCTAGCGCCCACTTTATTAGATAAAATGTACTATCCACGCATAAATTTGCGTCATAACAGCACTTCAATCCAGCTTGTTGTGCAAAAATCGAGGCGATATGACAAATTCAGAAGCAGTTAACATTCGATCTGTTCACAGCGAAGAAGCGTACCCAGCCGTTATGCGACTTTTACGGCAGCTACAGCCCAACGATCCAATTGTGCCAGATCAGACGGGGCGCGAGCTGTTTCGCGACATTCTCAAGTCAGATGCACTACACCTGCTCGTTGCTGAGATCGATGGGGTTATTTGTGGCACATGCTATTTGAACATCATTCCAAACTTGACGCGCTCGCTTGCGCCCTATGCGCTAATTGAAAATGTGGTGACAGATGCAGCCCAGCGGCGCAAAGGCATTGGGAAACAGCTACTTGAAGCGGCCATCGAGAAAGCGTTTGCGCTGGGTTGTTACAAAGTTATGCTCATGACGGGGCGCGGTGAGCAAACCCAGCACTTTTACGAAAGCTGTGGGATGACAAGGGGCGCGAAAACGG
Organism: Promineifilaceae bacterium (SeqCode); assembly: GCA_049614105.1. GTDB lineage: Bacteria > Chloroflexota > Anaerolineae > Promineifilales > Promineifilaceae > CALECP01. The sequence continues at coordinate 4,303 of JBMZDF010000261.1, read as the reverse complement.
CGTTCATTATTCGTGCGTAGCTGATGCTTGATTTAGATCACCCTCAAGCCCGCTTTATATTCGCAATGGCGGATGAAGAAGCCGCCATCACAGCCATCGCGCTTCAAATAACGGCGGTTGATACAGAGGCAAGGCAAATCCTATTGCTGTACGCTTACGAGCATTTTGACAATATGCATGCAGTACTGGTCAAAGGTTGGGGCGTTTCACAGTCCAAATCAGATGCTATCCACACGCTACAAACGCAACTGCAACATTTAGCGATGCAACCGTCTCAGAACAACTTCGACGCCACAGGGTCTAAGTCGGCTTGTGATGTCTGTGGATCTCAGCGCCAAACGCTGCTAACGCATCCTAAAGATAGCTACTGCCCAACCTGTTTCGATAGTGTCTCAACGGGACGGCAAGCGGTGAGCGATGCGTTTGGCTTATGGTGCATTTGAATATTTAGGGAGATTATTCCAAAACCACCGTACCCACATCCCCATCAACAACCAATATCATCCCCGATTTGATGCGCTCCGTTGCAACACCTGTCCCCATCACCGCTGGAATCCCATATTCGCGTGCCACAATCGACCCGTGCGCAAGTGCGCCGCCAACATCGGTGACAAGCCCCGCCGCTTGGGAAAAGAGCGGTGTCCAAGCAGGTGTCGTTGTGGTGCAGACAAGAATTGAATCAGGTTTCATCTTGTCAAACTCGTCAATCGAATGGATCACGCTGGCGGGGGCCGTCACGCGCCCCGTGCTGACCGCATAGCCGTTTAGGATCGGCCCTTCCTTGTTGAGCGCGTCGGTTGGCGTGGGGTCAAACATCGACAGATCGATTGGGCCAAACTTGAGGCTGCCTCGTTCAGGAATTTTGGGCTGTGGGGTCAATAGCTTTTGTGATTCGCGCAATTCGCGACGTTCCTGTGCCAGTTGAACAAAATCAGGGGCAGGCTTGGCATTGGCCTGTGCGTTGATTGCGGCTGTAATCTCGCTGCTGTTCAGATAATAAATGTCGTCTGGCGTTGCAATTGTGTCTAGCGCCGCGAGACGTTGGCCCAATTCGGCCGATAATTTGCGAACGGTCGGCCACGCCAACCCCATATAAAACATCACATGCTCACGATAAGGCGCATAATATTTGGTCCACTTCCACACCCAACGGAACAAACGGCGCGAAACAGGGTTAAGCGCCTGTGCCGTCTGCTCAACCAACGCATCACAGTCGGCCGCCATCTTTGCCTGTCGCGTGCGAACCGCCTGTGCAGGGGAATGTTCAACTAGCACCTTGAGACTCAACAGCATCGCCTGTGGATCTTCAATTTGTGTCGGTGCGGCAAAGTCAAGGTTATAAATTTGATGACCATAGGCGTCGAGATAATCGTTGATGCCGTCAAGGATCGGTTGCCCGTCGGGATGTATTGACAGGGCGTTCAACAGGCGTTTAGCGGAGGTGTTGATGGTGAGGGTGCGCAATTCGGCCGAATCTCGAATCATGTCGGCCAGCGCCTCCATATCAGCCTGCGCATCAAGCGCCTTCGAGTCAAACCCGCGCAAAAACGCAGAACTCCCCACCCCCACTTTGGGCAACGCCCGTCTAAACAAAAACGATTTTAACAGACGGTCGAACAGCGGGTCTAGCGCACGCGACAGTCCCAGATTCAGAGCTGATCCAAACCAATAGGAGCTATCGGCCGCAGACATCTCCGCAATTCCCGCCAAAAGTGTCGCGTTTGGCGTTGTGTCCAAATCAATCGCATCCCATCGCGCCACAATGTCCTGATATGTGGGCAGAACATGGCCTTCCCAATCTAGCTCATGCATTTTGAACATCTTGTGGATGCGTGCATAAATCTTTATGACCTGCCAAACTAGCGAAGGGGTCAATTTCGCACTACCAGTTGTGTAAGCATACCCATTAATTGTTGCGGCAAACCCATGCGGCATAAACCGATCGAGGTCTAAATCAGCACCGCTAAATTTGGACATATTGCTCAGCATTTCGCCTATTGCCAACCTCAAGCCGCTTGTCAGATAGAGATCCTCAAAGAGTGGCGAAAGCGGTTCAGGCATATGCTCCACAATCTGGCGACGCAGCCACAATGTTTTGGGCGCAATTGGTTCCCAAACAACATCTTTCAACGGGGCAGCAGGCAAGGAGGTAATCGGCCGCGCTTGCAAAATGGCAATCTCGCCATCTGCAATCGCCCACTCAATATCCATCGGCATCCCATAATGCGCTTCGATCTGTTCGCCAAACTGGGCAAGTTTAATCACACTCGCATCATCCAAGACTTGCATCGCTTGTAACGATTCGGGTACGGTCTGTTCCTCAGTTCCCGTCTCGGTCCGCACCGTCATCCTCGTTTTGATCGCCGTGTCGCGAGACAAAATAACGTCGGATGCTTTGTCAACAACGATCGTATCTGGTGTGACCAGCCCGCCCACAATCGCCTCGCCCAGCCCCCAAGCGGCGTTGATCAGTGTTTGCCCGCGTTCGCCGTTGATCGGGTTAGCTGTAAAAAGGATGCCAGAGGTTAAATCTTGTGCGGTGCTTGTCGGAGCGGCCGAAATCAACACTTGAACCACGACCGCCAAACGCACGCTCGCTGGCTCAATGCCCTGTCGCAGCCGATAAGCAAGCGCTCGTGCGGTCCACAAACTCGCCCAACATTTTTTGACCGCATCCAACAGCGCCACATGCCCTCGAATATTGAGGAAGGTGTCCTGCTGTCCCGCAAAGCTGGCGCTTGGTAAATCTTCTGCGGTGGCGGAGGAACGCACAGCGACGGCGCTGCCGCTGGCGTGCGTGAGCTGTTCGTAGGCGTTTGTGATCTCGGTTGCTAGCTCATCCGACATTGCACCCTGTATAAACAGCGCACCGATTTGTTCTGAGGCATGTTGGGCGGATTGGGGATTTTCGGCCGAAACCATCCCAGCCAACACAACAATCTGCTCCTGCAACCCGTTCGCCTGCACAAACGCACCATAAGCACCTGTCGTCAGCACAAAACCAGCCGGCACGGGCAACCCTGCGGCGGTCAGTTCACCCAAATTAGCTCCCTTGCCCCCTGCGGTCGGAATATCGTTTTTTCCAAGTTGAGAAAACGTACTTGTGTAGCTCATAATTTTCTGCCTATGGCGCATCCCTGCGTAAATCGTTGAGGTGTTTAGTTATTCGCTTCTATCCAAACAGAACGGGCGCGATACGGGGCTGACTACCCTCTTAACGTGTCCTTCCAATCGAGCAACTGCTGAATCGTTGCGCCTGAACCACCGCAGACGATAACCACAATGTTTTCTTTGCCCTCTAAAAATGGGGCGCGTTTGTAAACGGCCGATAACGAGGCTCCGCAAGAAGGTTCGACGAGAACACGGTGATCGTTCAAAAAGTTTAGACAAGCATCAACCGCAACCGCATCTGACACAAGCGCCGTTTCAGTTGGATGCGATTGCGAGAACGCAAACGCTTGTTCACCCACCTGTTTCGCGCCCAGCGTCGTCGCAATCGTGTCAATCGCATCGAGGTAAACACGTTCGCCAGCCTGTACCGAGTCGTGAAAGGAGGCGGCTCCCGTCGTTTCGAGCGCCAAAATTGGCACATCATCTAAACCATTGCGCCGCAATCCTTCAACCACCCCGCAAAACAGACCCCCGCCGCCCACACACAAAATAATGCCGTCAGGCGTCACGCCATCCGCAAGCATCTCATCAACCATTGACGCATGCCCTTCCCAGATAACAGGATCGTCAAACGGGTGAATATACGCCGCGCCCTGTTCGGCCAGTTTGGTTGCATAAGCATGTGCCTCGATCCAGCTTTCACCATGAACAATTAGGGTTGCATTCTCAGATTGGATCTGGTCTTTAGCCGCCTGCTTCGTCGATTCTGGCACAACAACCGTGACAGGCACGCCCATGCGGTTGCCCGCCAGCGCAACCGCCATACCTGCGTTGCCACCAGACGAGGACACAAGCGACTGAGCACCTTTGCGCACATAATGCTGGCAAGCGTATCCAATACCGCGTGACTTGAAGGAGCCTGAAGGCTGCAACGCCTCCATTTTTAGCCAGATATTGGTTTTTGCGATGGTGGACAAGGGTGTTGAGTAAAGAAGTGGCGTATGAATAGAAATCTGCATGGCGGGATCTTAACTGCGTGTCAGAGTTTGCGCGAACCGAGGAGCAGAAATCCGCGAATGAATCAAAGCCGATCACATTCACAATTCATTGTTCACTGTTCTAAATTAATTATAGGTGTGTTTCATTTGAGTAAAGAGCGGTGGCTGAGCCAGCCGAAGCCTGAGCGACACGC
>JBMZDF010000260.1:0-8464 GCA_049614105.1 Promineifilaceae bacterium (SeqCode) | reverse complement strand
ATTTGTTCCAGATGGGATTCCTGAAAGCTTGAAACCAAAGCCGAAAAAAAAGAGAACAGATCCACTATCAATCATAGCCTTGGTCATTGTGAGCCTCGTAGGCAGTGTTATGTGTTTTATGTTTGCCAATGGTGATTCGCGTAGCTCTCCCTCCAGTTCGTCATCAGTTCAGGTAAGAGCAACACAACGCCCCACATCACGCCCTGTTGCTCAATCAACTGCTAGCCCGATTCGCAAGAACGGGCGAGGGGATAACGTGGTTAGTATCAGCAAACCAAATGAACCCATGATCGCAATCATCAAACATACGGGTAGTTCAAACATAATTGTGACGGCATGGGATGGCGATAGACGTCAGGGGTTGGTCAACGAGATAGGTAACTACAACGGCACAGTTGCTCTTGATTTTGACGGACAGCATACTGACGAAATTGAGGTGCAGGCGGATGGTAGTTGGACGATTAATATTCAGTCGATAAGTTCGGCCCCAGCTATTTATGGTTCCAAATCAGGAACAGGCGACGCAGTACTGATTGTAGGTTCGTTGTCATCACCTGTTGATGTATCCCATACTGGTGATTCAAATTTCATAGTTACCGTGTGGGGAAATTCGAGAAGTGGAATGGTAAATGAAATTGGTGATTACAATGGCACAGTTAGACTTCCAGGTAGCGCGATTGTTCTTGAAATTATTGCTGATGGTCGGTGGTCAATTAGCGATTAGGCTTTTGATTGAAATACTTGTCACGACTAAAACAGGAGTTCGAGTCTTCTACAGGGTGTTAGAAAATAATAAATATGACTATTATATTGATGGTTATCTTTGTTTGTTTTTGGTAGGCGGTTTTTGGTTTTCTTCATAGTAAAGTGCTTGACAAAGCATCAGGCGATCTCTATTCTGTAGATAGTAGTATTTCTTGCCCAGCACAGTACCAGTACCCATCGGCTAAGAAAAAACAGTCATAAGACCCAGTACTGAAACACAGTAGTATCCCGTTGTTTCATAACCACACGCAAGAGGCTTGCTCATGTTGCGAAGACGCACAATTGTGAAGTGGTTTCAACGTTTGAAGGGGTTTGGGTTCATCGAAGCAGACGATGGCGCGGTCGACGTGTTTACACACTATACGGCCGAGGACGATAATGATGATTTTCGTCATCTGCACTACGGTCAGGAAACAGATCTTGACGAACGTTTTGAAAACAGGCGTCGCCGATAGATCAAGTATCTCGGATTTACATTCATCCTCCCTCATACAATTGAATACACTAAAACGAAGGGACTCGCTTTTGCGCGGGTCTTTTTGTTTACCTGCAACGTTGGCTATTGTGTCTAAGGACGTATTTTGCTTTAAAAAGTCACAAGTAATCATTGACGAAAACATCAGAGGTTTTTATGCACAAACCAGAGTAGATGACAACAAACCTCTGATGTTTATTGATCGAAACTTTTTGCGATCTGCTTGGCGGAACCTCTTATAGGTTGTTTGGATTGGTATAAGGTAAGCCCCCAGATTCTTCTAAACGATAGATACAAAGTATGTTGATATGCTGTTGTTTTACAACGTTTCAGCCTAAAGCGCGTTATAATCTAGCCCCTTTCAATTAACTAAACTCGTTATATAAGCCCTCCCAAGCGTTTGATGTGTGTTCAATGCTGGGTGGGTCACTCAAATGCAGAGACTATGTTTAGTTGGCAGCGCAACTGCCAGCTTAATGACAATAGGCTTCTGAAAATAACGTCTTGCACGTAGGAGAATCATAATGTCACAAGCAGCAAAGATTATTTATACAAAAACAGATGAAGCCCCTGCGCTTGCTACGCAGTCGCTATTGCCAATTATCAAGACGTTTACAGATGCGGCTGGCATTGTGGTTGAAGTCGCTGATATTTCATTGGCTGGTCGAATCATCGCAAATTTCCCCGAAGGTTTGAACGAAACGCAAAAACAGGTTGATGCACTGGCAGAATTGGGTGCGTTGACACAGTTTGCGGAAGCGAACATCATTAAATTGCCAAACATCAGCGCGTCTGTACCGCAGTTGGCGAGCGCAATTGCCGAATTGCAGGCACATGGATACAACGTACCAGATTATCCAGTGGAGCCAGAGAATGAGGCTGAAGCGGCGATTAAGGCACGATATGCCAAAGTTCTGGGCAGTGCTGTGAACCCCGTGTTGCGTGAAGGAAACTCAGATCGGCGTGCGCCAAATGCGGTCAAGCAATATGCGCGTAAAAATCCGCATTCGATGGGTGCTTGGAGTTCAGACTCACAAACACATGTGGCAAGCATGAGCGACAATGATTTCTATGCCAGCGAACGTTCTGTGACAATTGCCTCTGCGGGGAACGTTCGTATTGAGCATGTTGATGCTGCGGGTCAAGTCACCGTGCTTAAGGCTGAAACGGCCGTGCAGGAAGATGAAGTGATTGATGGGTCGGCTATGAGCAAGCAGGCGCTGCGAACCTATTTAGCCGAGCAAATTGAGGACGCATATCAGAGTGGCATTATGCTTTCAGCACATTTGAAAGCAACAATGATGAAGGTATCTGATCCTATCATTTTTGGTCATGTTGTGTCCGTTTACTTCGCAGACGTGTTCGAGAAGCATGCGGCGTTGTTTGACGAAATTGGCGTGAATCCAAACCTTGGTTTGGGCGATCTCTACGCCAAATTGAGCGAATTGTCAGAGGCGCAGCAGGCAGAAGTTGAGGCGGATATTAATGCGTGTTATGCCAAGCGCCCTGGGCTGGCGATGGTGAACTCTGATAAGGGGATTACAAATCTGCATGTGTCAAGCGATGTTATCATTGATGCATCGATGCCCGCCATGATTCGGACGTCTGGCAAGATGTGGAACGCAGAAGGCAAGACGCAAGATACAAAAGCGCTGATTCCAGACCGTTCCTATGCTGGTATTTATCAGGAAGTGCTTGATTTCTGTCGCGAGAATGGGGCATTTGATCCGACAACAATGGGCAGTGTGCCAAACGTTGGCTTGATGGCGCAAAAAGCGGAAGAGTATGGGTCGCATGACAAGACGTTTGAAATTTCGGCCGAAGGGACAATCCGCGTCGTCGATGAAGCTGGCCAAACGCTGATCGAACACGCCGTGTCTGAAGGGGATATTTGGCGCATGTGCCAAACAAAAGATGCCCCAATCCGTAACTGGGTCAAACTAGCCATCTCACGCGCACGCGATACAGGCGATCCGGCTGTTTTCTGGCTTGATGAAAACCGCGCACACGACGCCGAATTGATTGCCAAGGTCAATGCCTATTTGCCAAAGCACGATACGAGCGGTTTGGAAATCCATATCAAGTCACCTGTGGAGGCGATGCGCTTCTCACTCGGCCGAATCAAAGACGGCCCGAACACGATTTCAGTAACAGGCAACGTGTTGCGTGACTATTTGACCGACTTGTTCCCAATTTTGGAACTTGGCACAAGCGCAAAGATGCTGTCAGTTGTGCCGTTGATGAACGGTGGCGGTCTGTTTGAAACGGGCGCAGGCGGGTCTGCACCAAAACATGTGCAACAGTTTGAAAAAGAGAATCACCTGCGTTGGGATTCGCTTGGTGAGTTTTTGGCGCTGGCCGTGTCCCTAGAACATCTTGCCAATACGTTTAGCAATGAAAAAGCACGTATTCTGGCGAAGTCGCTTGAAGCGGCCGTCGGTCAACTGCTTGATAATCGTAAAGGCCCCTCGCGCCGTGTGAACGAGCTAGACAATCGCGGCAGCCACTTCTATTTGGCAATGTATTGGGCGCAAGCGTTGGAAGCGCAAGCCGAAGATGCTGAGCTACAGAATCAGTTTGCGGCCGTTGCGGCACAGCTTGCGGCAAATGAAACTCAAATTGTTGATGAACTAAATGCGGTTCAAGGGCAAGCAATGGACATCGGCGGATACTATCACGCTGACGATGCGCTTGCGGCACAGGCAATGCGCCCCAGTGCAACCTTCAACGGCATCTTAGCTGCTGTGAATGCGTAAGCACAAAATGTTGTGAGTGGGGGGAAGTGGAGACGCTTCTAAACGCTCAGCCTAATTTATATGAAAAGCGTGTGTCGCTCTATGTGGCACGCGCTTTTTGTTATCTACTACACAATTCATGTAAGCAATAGGTTAAAATTGTGTTACGTTTTCGATAAAGAAACAGTTATACAAAGTACACTGACCCTTGTCAGTTGATGCACGAAGAATCGCAAGTATCCCCTCATGTTTTTGTTTGAACGGAAGAAACATGCAACAGCGTTTGATCGACTAATTGGTCCTGTTCGCGATCAAGCACGTTATTGTGCAATGTGCGTATGAGAAAAATTTCATTCCTATTGATTAGTATTTTATTTTGCGTTCAGATTGCTTGTTCTGGCGATGGTCAGAGCTTGTCTAGTGTGACTGCAACCCCTTTGGTGTTGATTGCGACTGAGGAACCCGCAGCGGTTATTGTGGAGGAAGTTGACCCGACTACCATGCCACCGACCGATACACCTGCGACCGATATGCCGCCCACAAACGTGCCCGTGACTAATGTGCCGCCGACTGATACACCGATCCCTGTTCCAACAATTATCTCAGATGATTTGGCACTTTCGGCCGAAAATATCAACCTCTACCCCGTCGATCAACTGTACACCAACGAGCGCGTGACCTTCCAAGTTCGCGCACAAGTGCCAGCAGTGGTCGATCCCTACAGCGTTGGGGTTCATATCTTTGTTGATGGCGAAATGGTGGTCGATAACGTGCTGGGCGGCAATCGTAACCTCAATGGGGATACGATTGGGCTTTATCAGTGGGCATGGAACACAGGCGATTTGTCGGGGCCGCACAACGTCACAATTGTGCTTGATCCTGAGAACAGTATTGTACAGGGGGATGAGAACCCAGATAACAATCGGGCGGAATTTGAAATTGAGGTGATTTCGGCCGAATTAGCCCCCAATGCCTTAGAAAATCAAGTGTGGGAGACGCACGAAACCCGCTACGCAAACATTTACGTGGTGGCTGAGACATCCGCAAGCCGCGACATTGAATTTCTGAAAATGTCGGTAGACAGCGCCATCTCGCAAGCTGCCGCCGTCTTGCAGGTTCCTCCTGTGGTGGATCGCAAGCTCAATATCTATTTTATTGATCGCATTATTGGGCAAGGCGGATACGCTGGTTCCTCGATTGTGATTTCTTATTTAGACCGCAACTACGCGGGCGGTTCGCTGTATGAAGTACTTGTCCATGAAGCGATTCACGTGTTGGACAACAACTTTGAATCAAGCGACCGCTTCACATTTTTAACAGAGGGGCTGGCAGTTTGGGGAACGGGGGGACATTACAAAATTGAGAACCTCGATCAGCGTGCGGCTGGATTACTGCTTGATACAGAGCGCTATATTCCTTTGGAAGACTTGATTAATAATTTCTATCCATCTCAGCACGAGGTTGGGTACTTGCAGGCGGGTGCGTTTGTCAAATATTTAGTTGACATTTATGGGTACGACGCGATGCAGCGTTTCTTTTCAACCGCAAGCTACGTGGATGAGCGCACCCAGGCCGAGTCGATAAGCCTTGCGATGCGCTCCCATTTTGGCAAAACGTTGGCACAGCTAGAGTCTGATTGGCATATTCATCTGCAAAGTCAGGCGCGAACGGCCGATGCGTCACTTGATTTAGAGTTGACAATCGAGTTTTATGACTTGATGCGCGATTATCAGCAGATTTATGATCCAACCGCCTACTTTTTGTACGCTTGGCTGCCGTTTCCCGACACGCTGCGTGAGGAAGGCATAACGGCCGAAGTGACGCGGCATCCACGTGGTGATACCCGTGTGGCGCTGGAGGCGATGCTGGAATCGGCCGATACGGCACTACGTGAAGGTGATTTCACAACAACGCGCACGCTGATGGACAGCGTTAAGCGCGTGTTGGATAATGATGGTCGGTTCCTAGATCCGATTTCGGCAAACTATTTGCAACTGGTGCAAAAATCGGCCGAATTTGGATACGAAGCCCAAGACATCAGCATTACCTTTTTGAGCGGCGCAACCCCCATCGCAAATGTTGTCGGGCTTGATCTCACAACGGGCGAGCGTTTCAACTACCAATTGACCTTAGAAGGGTCAGAATGGGTTGTCATGCAGTGAGTTGATTATGTGGCTGCGTCTGGTTCAGTTCGGGTTTCATCTTCTCTACAATCAATTTGCGTGGACTTATGATTTAGTTAGCGGGGTTGTTTCGCTAGGCGAATGGCGGCGCTGGCAATTTGCCGTGCTGCCCTATGTGCAGGGCGACGCCGTTTTAGAAATTGCCCACGGCACAGGCCACTTGCTGCCTATGCTCCAGCAAGCAGGGCGTCAGACTATTGGTATCGATTTTTCACCGTTTATGGGGCGCATTGCGCGACAGCGAACAACCGCGCCGCTGGTGCGTGCCAGCGCCTTCGATCTGCCGTTTGCCGCTGAGCAGTTTGACACAATTATCACCACCTTTCCCACAAATTTTATTCTCGATTTGCGCACGCTCCAGACAATTGAACGTTGTCTCAAACCAAACGGCCGCTTGTTGATTGTTCCAGAAGGGCGGCTGTTGGGTGAGACAAGGCTGCATCGCTTGATTGGATGGTTATTTTATATCACGGGGCAACAGTCTGGATCGGAGACAACCTGGGATGTGTGGCAGGCGCAGTTTGCTTTGGCGCAGCTTGATTTGATGGCTGAGACGGTGCAACATGCCCGTAGCGTCTCAACGGTACTTATCGCATCCAAGTTGTGATGAGTTCGTTGAGCGAGCCGTTTTCTTTTAGGTTTCCCAATGCTGTGTTTAACTGACGCAGTAGCTGGCTATCGTCACGGCGCACAACAAAAGCGAATGGTTCGACCGTGACAGCTTCATCGGCAAGCTCCAGCCCTGCGATTGTGGCGATGCCGATTCGGCCGCTAACGGCATCCACAATCGCCGCATCAGCCTCCTGATTCGCAACGGCGTGTAGGGCTGCTTCGGCTGTGTTGTGGGGAATGAGTTGTAGCGTTTCGGCCGAATTTGCCCACTCTGTCGCCACCACATGCCCCGCTGCTCCTAACTCAACCGCAATTTTCCCATTTTGCAACGCAGCCTGCTTGCGCAGCAAACCACCTTCCGCAACAATTAACACCTGCCCCGCATTAAAATAAGGGTTGCTATAGGCAAATGTTTTAGTTCGCGTCTCATCCACAATCAGCGCCGACGCCAACACGTCAACCCGCCCTGTTAAAAGCGCATCGTAAAGGCCATCATAGCCAATCACGTCAAACTGGATCGCAAGGCCAAGGTTGTCGCCAATCTGTGTAATTAACTCAGCATCTAGCCCCACCACGCTGTTATCCGCAAGCGTTTCAAAAGGAGGGTAGGTGGGATCAAGCCCCACACGCAAAATGCCGTCGCGTTGAATACGTGTCCAACTGTTGGCGCGAGTTTGGCAGGCGGTTGAAAATAGAAATAGAAACAGAAGTGAAGCAAGTGCGCGTTTAGACATGTTTTAATTTTAGGTCAATGCGAAGTAGAATCGGATCAAGTAGACACAATCAATCAGCAATGAATTTAACGAATCAATCAACTTTTAATTTCGCTTATGTGGCTCAAGGGGAGCTTTTTCACCACGCTAAGGGTGTGAAAAAGCAAATTGTGAGCCAGTTCGGGCAAGATATTATCGACCGCGCCTCCCGAACACAACAGATGCAGTCATGGAAAAATCAGGATAACGAGGGCAACGCATTAATGGCGGGGCGTTCGCTCTGGGGTGGGAATTCGGCCGATACAAACAATGTGACGGTAAATATTGTAAGCGCGACGGCTGGCGATGAACAAGGCCATCTGCTCTACGCCCTCGGCACAAGTAAAATCACAGGACTGCTCGACTACACGATTGCAGACGACAGCGAAACACGTCTGTTCCACAAATCTGATTTTCGACTCATTGATATTATGCGTCATCCGCAGGAAAAATGGCTGACCGCCTCGCTTGCAAACGGGGATGGCACGGCCAGCATTGCGACGATGAATTCAGACGGGCGTTTGTTGCGACGGGTGACTGAGGGTGATTCGGCCGATTTAGCCCCCGCATGGGTGCATGGTCAGGAAAATGTGATCGTTTATCAATCTTCTGGCGTCGCTCGTGATCCACAAGGCTTTGTGGCGCGTTTTGGCCCCTTCCGCATCGAAGAACTCAACCTCAAGACAGGGGCGCTGATGACGCTGGCCGAAAGCGGACAGTTTGACTATCTGAATCCGCGCAAAGATGCGCAGGGAAATCTTTACTGTATCCGTCGTCCTTATCAGCCCGGCGGGGCAGGATCTGGCCCAGTAACAACACTCACTGATATTGTGCTGTTCCCTTTCCGACTTCTGCGAACGCTGTTCGATTTTCTTAACTACCAGTCGATGATGTACTCGCGCAAGCCGTTGTCTAATGCAGGTGGCCCCAAACAGGAAGCTG
>JBMZDF010000259.1:0-8469 GCA_049614105.1 Promineifilaceae bacterium (SeqCode) | reverse complement strand
CGCCGACATCCAAGCCGCGCGTTGGCTGCACCGCCACCATCAGACGCGGATTGGTTGAAATCTCACGCGCCAAAATTACTTTTTGCAGATTACCACCCGACAGCTTTCGCGCTAGCGTGTCCACGCTTGGAGCCAGTACGTCATACTGCTTTTTGAGTCCAACCGCCCGTTCACGCGCACTCGTAAAGTTGATGCTCCAGCCCGTGCCGATTGGGTCTTCACGATAATCTTTCATGATCGTGTTTTCAGTAATCGACATGTTGGGCGCACTGCCAACGTGATTGCGATCTTCTGGCACGTGGGCAACACCAAGGTTAATTGCCTTAATTGGGGGTTTGTTGGCGACCTGTTCGCCGTTAACCAAGATGTTGCCCGTGCATTCGCGCAGCCCCGTGATGACTTCGGCCAGTTCGCTTTGACCATTGCCAGAGACACCGGCCACGCCAAGAATTTCACCGCTGCGCACTTCGAGCGAGACGTTGCGTAGGGCGGGGACGCCTTTATTATTTTCGGCCGAAACCCCATCCACACTCAACACAATCTCGCCCGGCTCACGCGCATCCTTCTCAACCGCAAACACGACATCGCGCCCAACCATAAGCTGTGCCAGCTTGCGCCGCGTCACGCCAGCCATGCTGTGACCCTGCGCCGTGACAACGCCTTTGCGCAGCACCGTCACCCGATCCGCAATCGCCTCAACTTCTTGCAGTTTGTGGCTGATAAACACAATCGACTTGCCCTGCGCGACCATCGAACGCAGCGTGCCCATAAATTCGTCAATTTCGGTTGGCGCAAGGACGGCGGTTGGCTCATCCATAATCAGGATGTTCGCACCGCGATACAGCGTTTTCAAAATCTCAACCCGCTGTTGTTCACCAACTGATAGCTGCCAAATTTTGGCGGTCGGGTCGACATGCAGACCGTATTTAGCCGCCAGTTCGGCAACTTCTTTGTCATACTTCTTCATGTTCATGAAGAAGCGCGGCGTGTTCAGCCCTAGCAATATGTTTTCAGTAACGGTTTGGGTGGGAACCAGCATAAAATGCTGATGCACCATGCCGATCCCTGCGGCAATAGCGTCTTTGGGGGAGTTTAGCGTGACAGGGTTGCCGTTGATGGTGATGCTGCCTGATTTCGGCCGAAGTAGACCCGCCAGCGCGTTCATCAACGTACTCTTGCCCGCACCGTTCTCGCCCAGCAGCGCATGAATTTCGCCCTGCTTCAGCGTAAACGTCACGTTGTCATTCGCCAGCACCCCTGGAAACTGAATGACAATATCTCGCATTTCAACTGCAAATGATTGTTCTTCCTTCATTCTCGCCTATTCAGTAATCCATAACATGTTATCCGTTATCCGCTGCTTGCTGAGTCGGATGACCGATGACCGTTTACCGATTACGCTGTACCATAAGACAGGCCCAACAACTTCAAATACCGCCGATACGCAATCGCCGTGCGGTCGCTACGCAAATGTAATTCTGCCTGCAAATCAAGCGGCAGCAGTTCGGGGCGTTGGGATTCTACCACCGGAATATCTTCTGCCGTAACAACATCTTGAAATGCAATGATTTCTTCTGCTGGCTGATCAAAGCCGTAGTTCATTGACATCAAAATCCAGCCTTTCGATTTGAGTTCGTCCATTGGGCAGACGGCGTACATTGCTGCAAAGCGTGGGCCTTTGACTTTTACGAAATAGGCGACGAGCGGCCGAAACACTTTATAGGTGTAGGTCACAATCGCGCCCTGCCCCGTTCCATCAGGATTTGGCTGATAAACGTCAATGCCCTCGGCAATCACCCCGTTTTCATCAAAGGTCGCTTCATAATCTGCAATCTCTGGATAATTAGGATCGCCCAATGAACCGACATGCACAAACGGGAAGTGCGCCACATCGAGATAATTTTCGATCATGCGTGGTGCGGCCGCATTGAAGTGATAAGGGCCGGAGGGCAAGTTGCGATATGACTCATCTTCCCATTCAGGGAACGTGGGGATCTCGTGGGCAGGGTCGCCCATCGTCACCCAGATCAAGCCATATTTGACCTGCGCCCGATAGGTTTTGGTGCGTGCTTTGTCTGGTGGCTTCTGTTTCGGATGGGCGGGCATCAACACACATTGCCCTGCTTCATCATATTGCCAGCCATGATACGGGCAAGCTAGGCAATCACCTTTTATTGTTCCCATCGACAGCTTTGTACCTCGATGCACACACAAATCCTGCCACGCATGAATCTGCTCGTTTAGCCGCCAAACAACCACATCCTCACCCAGCAACCGCACACCCAACGGGTTTTGTGTCTCTAATTCACGCACTTCGGCAACGGCGTGCCAATCGTTGACTAAAACAGGGTCATGTCTCATAAGTTACGCCTCGATAATGTCCACATTGCAGATCCACAGAAACTAAAAAGGGACAGCATAACGCTGCCCCTCCCACAAAGCATGCTTAAGCATGCTTCATTATTTACCCGTAGAGTTCACTCTACGGCTATAACATCAACCTAGAGGTCTGGCAATTCAGCATTGAACGCTGAGTGCCACCAGTACATGCAAACTTCACATGGGCTGCCAAACTGTTGGAAACCGTCCAGATCAATCTGCTCGATTGATTGACCAGCGGCCAAAATTTCGTTGCCTTGGTTGTCCATGATTGGGCCAGAGAATACGTCAAAGCGATCAAACTCACCCGCCATTGCGGCGTCAAACGCTTCTTGAATCAGTGCCAAATCTTCGGCCGGCAAGCTCGCAACACCAGGCTGCAACTCTTCACCTTCCATATAACCGTAAAGGCCCATGCCACCTGTTTCAGCGTCGAAGTATTGGAAGCCACCCACGTACTCATCTGCGATTGATTTCTCAACGATTTCTGCGTAAATCAAACCCCAGTTCCAGTAGCCAGCGGTCAAACATTTATCAGTGTTGCAGCTACCCACATAGTTGTAAGTAATGCCGTACTTGCCGTCTGGCGCAGCTTGAGCCGCAGCAGGCGTGTCAGCACCATTCATTACAACGTGTGCGCCAGCGTCAAACAGTGACTTAGCCGCTTCTTGCTCCAAGATTGGATCATGCCAAGTGCCGATCCAGCGAATGTCAATTGTACATTCTGGGCAGGTTACCGCCGCACCGAGTGCAAACGCATTACCCAAACGCAGTTCTTCTGGAATTGGGAACGTTGGCATGTAGCCCAACTTTGGATTGCCATCAGTTTTTGCGCGTGACCCAGCGATCATACCGTTGAGGTATTTCATCGTTTCCATTGCGCCCATCAAGTTACCAAAGTTCTCGCCGTTGGTTTTGAAACCGCTAACGTGAATGAAGTCAATATCTGGGAATTCGCTGGCAACCGTTTCGGTTGGGTCCATGTAGCCAAATGACGTGGTGAAAATTGTATCGAAGCCTTTACGCGCCAAAGAGCGGATTACCTGCTCTGCATCTGCGCCTTCTGGAACGAGTTCAACATAAGCGGTATGAACGTTTTCAACATTGTCCTGAACATATTGGCGGCCAACGTCATGGGCCTGCGTCCAACCACCGTCATCGTGTGGGCCGATGTAGACAAAACCAACGTTGTGGCAGCCTTCGATTGCAGCGGGAATCTGGAATGATCCATTTTCTTCTGCCTCACCTGCGCCACCACAATCGGCATCGCCAGTTGTTTCGCTTGGACCACATGCGGCCACAATAAGAAGGGCGGCACATGACAACAGTAATAATTTCCACAAAGTCTTGAATGAGTTCATGATCTTCTTTCCTCTAAGGCTTTTTCAAAAAGCTATTTCCAACACTCGCTGTAGTGATTCATGTGCTTACAGCGAGAATAGGCTGATCAACTTTTTGAAGTTGTCTTATTTTTGCGTCTATTGCATTTGCAAATTACGGGAGGGTGTTAACAGTCTGTCAACATGCAGAATGATACGTGGGTTTGTTCCTATTGCCCACTATTGATTTTGCACAACTCATGTAATTATCTGCTGTCTATGTGCAACATTGTTATTTAGGCTAAGCAGGGTAGTAGTAGGTGATAGCTTCGCGTTCGGCCGAAAGTAACCCCTGATCAACCAACAACTCCAAATGACTCAACGTTTCCGCCATCGCAAAGCGCGTCTCGTGCATATTCAAATCGCCCAAACGGAACACCGCCTGTGCAATCTGGCGGGCATTTGCCCCGTCAACTGGCACACAGTTTGCCGTCACGTCCAAGCGTTCCGCATGATGCTGCTGTAACTCCTCGCTACGCCCTGCCCAATCGGTAATCAGCGCCCGATGCCCTGGCAGCGCCAAACGCACATCAAGCGTTGACAACGCCTGCAACGAGTTTAGAAACTGCCGAAGCGGGTTTACTTTCATGCTCGGCCAATAACCGATGTGCGGCGTAATCTTCATCAACACGTGATCGCCACACAACAGCAGCTTGTCATCCACGTCATGCAGCATGAGTTGCCCGTTGCTGTGTCCAGGCCCACGGATCGTGCGAAAGCGTCGATCGCCAATCGCCAACTCGGTTTCATACGGCACAACTATTTCGTCTATTGGCAACGGATGCGTGCGATCGCCCGTTTGTTTTGTTTCAACGACAACTTGGTTTGCCCATTCAGGATTTAGCCCGTTTGCGATGTACCACGCCGCCATTTGCACCATCATCGTGTCTGATTCACGCCAGACATCAATTAGTTGTGCTTGTTCATCGGCCGATATGAGCACAGACGCCCCTGACAACGCCTGAAGCCACCCCGCCAGTCCAATATGGTCGGGATGGGCATGGGTCACGATGATGCGGCTTATCTGAGAAGGGGAAATATTGAGTTCTTTGAACGCCTCTTGCCACACCTGACGGGCTAAAGAGGTATTCAATCCGCAATCTACGATAACCCACTGATCGTGATCGCGAATCAAATAACTATAAATGTGGTTGAGTCGAAAAGGAAGCGGCAAGCGCAGTTGAACAATATCGGGAGCAACCTGTGTAAGAATATCCATTGCCCAAAGTGTAAGTTAGGGCATCCAAAATTCAAACGGGCGTTTGAATATGTTTATGATTTTTGCAACGCAAGCGAGAGGCTTGGGAAACTGTAGCCCGTTCCCCAATCAGAAACCACGTAATACGGTTCTTTCGGGTTCGCCTCAATTTTCTTGCGCAGCCGATACACATGCGCGTGCAGTCGATCTTCATACGCTTCTTCTGTCGGCCAAATCCGGCGCAGCAGAAAGTCTGTTTTCACCGTCTGACCTGCGTTTTTCATCAAGATATAGAGAAACTTCGCTTCGATGGGGGTCAGCGACAGCCTTTCACCGTTGAGCGCAATCTTTCGATTGGGCAAATCGATCTGCAAGCGAGCGTCTACGTCAACGATGGGTGACATCGTATAGGTGAAATCACCCATGCGACGCAGCACACGTCCAACACGCGCAACCAGTTCGGCCGATCGAAAAGGCTTCGTAATATAATCTTCAGCGTAAGAATTAAGCGAGGTGACGATTGTGTCTTCTTCATCAATCGCCGTCAAAATAATAATTGGAATGTCGCTAAATTGATGAATCTTTTTGCACAGCGTCAAGCCATCCATGCCAGGCATGCGTAAATCCACCAACATCAGGTGGGGCATTCCTCGTTTTCGAATAATATCCAGTGCATCTTCGCCAGATTGAGCTGTCCAAACTTCATAGTCAGCCCCTTCAAGAGCAATAGAAACACTATGGACAATTAATCGACTATCATCAACCGCGAGAATTGTACGGATTGAAGTCATCTTGTCTCATTTCCCATATCACCACGTTTTACCCTAAAACCGATTCTAAACGACTCAGCAACTCAGCGCAATGTCATTCTCTGTAATGTTTGTTAAAATAGCGTTGCTTTATTGCTTGAAGCGGATGATCGGCAAAAAATTCATTATTCTACTTAGTGTGACGTGTGAGCTAAATAGAGAGCAGTTGGCCCTCGTTTTATACGTTGCCTATCTCATAGGTTTGACATAGGTTTGGACAGGCAACCGACACCTATCAATTTCTCAGCGTTAGCTGAGCGATTTGAACGCGACTCAGATGAAATGCTGGCGCGTCTCGGTCCAATTTATTTGGACACGATGCCCGATGCAATCACGTTGCTACAAACGGTTGGTCAATCGGCCGATTTGGGCAACCTTCGCGACATTGCCCACAAAATCAGAGGCAATGCCGCCGCAATTAGTGCGGAGCGATTGGTTGAACTCGCCAAAACGTTAGAAAAGCGTGCCCACATCTTGAATAAACAAGAGGCGCAGCAGCTTATTGTTCAGGTTTCGGCCGAAAATGAGCGCGTCATCAACTGGCTCAACCAAAAGCTCAACAATGGCTAGAATCCCCCGCCCACTTGGTGAATCCCGCCGTCAACGGGGATAACCGCCCCATTGACATAAGATGCCGCCCGCGACGCTAAATAGATCGCGATGCCTGCCATATCTTCAGGCGCACCGATGCGCCCCAGCGGGCAGTTTTCCGCAATCTGGTTGCTCAACGTTTCATCTTCCATCATAAATTTTGTCATTTGGCTCCGAAACGGCCCCGGCGCAATCGCGTTGACCGTAATAAATCGACGTCCTAGTTCGACCGACAGCACGCGGGTCAAATGGTGAACCGCTGCCTTGCTCGCCCCATACGGGAAATTTTGCATCATTGGCACGCGCAGCCCATCAATCGAACCGATATTAATCACACGCGCAGGATCGGCCGCGCTGGCTGATGCTTCTAACATTCCAACAAAGTCACGTGTCAGCATAAACAACGCCTTCACATTCAAATCAAAAGTGCGGTCGTACCCTTTTTCGGGGAAATTATCAAATGGCTCACCCCAAGCAGCTCCCGCATTGTTAACTAAAATATCGAGCTTGTCCTCACGCTCTTTAATCGCATTGACTAGCGTCTCGCGTCCTTCGTTCGTCACAAGGTCCGCTGGGATCGCAATACAGTCGCCATGTTTTGATAGTTCGGCCGCAACCGCCTCACACACATCTGCTTTACGCGATGAGATGTAAACTTTCGCGCCGTTTGCCACATAGCCCTGCGCAATCATCAAGCCAATCCCACGCGAGCCACCCGTCACCAATGCGACCTTGCCCTTAACCGAAAAGAGCGAATCTAGTTGAAAGTTATTCATGCTGTCTCCAAATAATTGTTTGTCAGGGTTTCAGGTCATCAGACTGACCACCCATCTTCACAACTATAGTTCAACCTATTGCAATAAACGATTCGCATTCCGACCTGTGCAAGCTACAATCGGCGCATGAATTTGATTTTAGAACAAGAGCGCATTGACTTGCGCGACATGCAAAAGTTTCATGTATGGCTTGATGAACTCAAGCAGTTTGATCAAGAGCCGATGACCAATCTTGCCTACCTCGCGGGCGAAGTTGGCGAGGTGATCAATGCGGTGCGTTATCTGCGTCGTTCCGATGAAGCAGGATTAGAGGCAGCTCGTGAGCACATTGCTGAAGAACTCGCTGACTGCCTTGCGTTTATCTCGAAGCTTGCGAACTGCTTTGAGATTGACTTACAGGATGCGTATGTCAAAAAGATGACGCACAATATCGGCCGAACTTGGGACAAAGATAATAGGTAAGTTTTAGTATGACTCCTCACTTTGACAAAAAAGTCGCCCTTGTCACGGGTAGCGGTCGCGGCATCGGCCGCGCCATCGCGTTAAAGCTTGCTGCCGAGGGTGCGAACATTGTGATTAACTTTGTACGCAACAAAGATTCGGCCGAAAATACCGCCAACGAAATCCGCGCCTTGGGTCGCCGTGCGCTCGTTGTCAAAGCCAATGTTGGGAAGCCTGAGCATCTCACACGTTTATTCGATGAGATTGAGCGTGAATTCGGCCGATTAGACATCCTAGTTCACAACGCAGCCTCTGGCTTCAATAAACCGCTCATGTCACAGCGTGAACGCAGTTGGGAATGGACGATGAATATCAACGCCCGCTCGCTCCTGTTCGAGTCCCAACGTGCAGTCAGCTTAATGTCACAAAACGGCGGCGGCGCAATTGTCGCACTTTCCAGCCTTGGCGCGGTTCGCACGCTGCCTGACTACGGCATCGTGGGCGTTTCCAAAGCGGCAATCGAAGCACTTGTGCGCTATCTTGCGGTCGAGCTGGCTCCCAAAAATATTACGGTTAACGCCGTTGCACCTGGCGTTGTTAAAACAGAGGCGCTTGAAAAGTTCGCCGCCTTTCGTGAGGCTGAACAAGAAGGGGACGTGCTCGAAAAGCTCGCCAGCGCCACCCCCGTCGGTCGCCTCTGCACACCAGAAGAAGTTGCAGAAGTCGTTGCCTTCCTCTGCACCCCTGCCGCCAAAATGATCTGCGGCCAAACAATTGTCCTTGATGGTGGTCAATCGCTCGTCTGGGGCTAAGTGCGCCACAAAAATACTTGATATTAAAGTTGCAAGTGGCGCTTTGCAAAAACGGCTCATTAGTCTGGTAAGTGGCTAATTGTT
>JBMZDF010000258.1:0-8472 GCA_049614105.1 Promineifilaceae bacterium (SeqCode) | reverse complement strand
TTTGTCAGCGGTCAAATTGTGATTGATGGAAATGCTCGCAGCGCAGGATTCAAGCATTACAATTTACAGGTCTTTCCTAACGGCAACCCTGCTCAACTTCAAACGCTTGTTTGGAATGCACCCGATCCGCGCTCTAATTTCTCACTTGGCTTTTGGGACACAACCCAAGTCTCAGACGGTCCGTATACTATTTTGCTTCAAGTTTTTAACCAAGATAATGTCGTCGTGGAGGAAACAAGGCGCATTGTAACGGTTGATAATTCCCCACCACAGGTCAGCATCGCATTCCCATTTGAGGGACAACAATTCTTCACCAACGATGAATTTCTAGTTGTGCAAGCACAAGCAACCGATGACAACGCCATCGAGCGCGTCGAATTTTTCCGCAACAGCGCGGGCGTCCCCTTTGCCATCAGCACCGTGCCGCCCTTCACAGAAAAGTGGAACATCACAGGCGCAGGCTGTCAAAGTTTCCGCGTGCGCGTGACCGATGGAGCAGGCAACCGTTCTTGGAGCGAACCTGTCAACATTTGCGTCGTCCAAAACTAAGCGTAAACATCTGCTCAAGCCCGTTTGGTCAGTAAAAAGCGCTTATTCACGCAACATTTCGTACCCTTTTTCCTAATGACTTTGAATTAGATCCTTTGTATACTCAGCATACATTCTTGTTCTATTGTGAATGGTGATTCGTCAAATCTATTATAGGCAGAGTGTATAGCAGTTATTCATACATTTGCATTGCCATCATAAGGTATGCGTACAACAGGAGTGTTGTCCCTTGTCCCCTCATTTAGCCACTCCATTACTTGCGGGTTTCCCGCAGATTATTTATGGTTCCCCCTACCTGCGGGCGCTATTGAATAGATATTTGGGTCGGAGCGTTGTCAATCACATTCTTGCTGGAGCATCAGATGCTGATGAGCAAGTTATCTATGCCTCTGTCCTCTTCGCAGACATCCGCGACTTTACAGCACTTGCTGAAGCAACTGACGAGCGCGAACTCTTCCACGAAGTCAACGAATATTATAATCTTCTAGATGATGTCATCACCCGATATGGTGGCGTGATCAATGACTTTGGCGGTGATTCGATTCTTGCTCTGTTTGGTGCGCCTAGTCCATTGGAAGATCATGCGGCGGCAGCATTGTATGCAGCGGCCGATATTATGCGAGAGCTAGTGCATCTCAACGATGAGCGGGCGCTTAGGTCTCGACCGGCATTTCGCGTCGGGATTGGGGTGAATAGCGGCCGAATGGTCATGGGCAACTTTGGCTCTCAAACACGCCAAACATTCACCGTGATTGGCGACTGCGTCAACTCTGCCAACCGTCTCAGCGATCTAAGCAAAAACACGCCGTTCTATTCTATTTTTGCAAGCCAACAAACAATGAGTGATGTACAAACGGAACTCCCCAATGAATGGCTCATTGATGAATTAGGCGATATTTTTGTGCGCGGACGCACCAAGGCGTTGTTAACTTATGCCATTATGCCCGACGCATTTATGTAAGTGAGATCCCAAATTCAGAAAGAGTTTTGTGGGGCCAGAAGCAAAATTCACTCAAATTTCCCTACAAATAAGGCCAAAATGCAAATAATTCCTAGCCATTTTGAAATGATAGGCATTTCTGTTCCAAAATAGCCATGATTCCTGTTGACGCAATTTATACGCCCGATATAATTGCTTGCTTAGCGCAGGTTCTGTCTCAATAACCCATTGCACTGGAACAACGCAAATTATTATTCGCCCAACGCTATTAATAGAGCGGTCGTCGCTTAAGGTTGCGTTGGACAGGAGAGCATCATGGCTGAAATGGTTGCAGACGCAACACAACCCATGCGCTTGGCAGATGTCAAGCGCAAACAAGAACTAACTGGTACTGTAAAGCGCGTTGAGCTTTATGGCGCATTTATTGACGTTGGTCTGGAGACCGACGCAATTCTGCATATCTCGCAGTACGCTGGCGGTCGCCGTATCAAAGATGAACTAAACCCAGGCGACGAAATCGCTGTTTGGGTTGACAAGATTGATCTTGAACAGACCCAACTCATTGTTTCAACCTACGAGCCACTTGCTGTAGAGTGGAGCGATCTGGCTGAAGGACAAACACACACGGGGATTATCACCCGTTTGGAAAACTTCGGCGCATTCGTCAACATTGGCGCTGAGAAGGAAGGCTTGGTTCACATTAGTGAAATCAGCCACGACTATATTCGTCATCCTTCCCAAGCGGTCACCGTAACGGATGAGGTTGAGGTCAAGGTTTTGAGCTTTAGCAAGCGCAAACGCCGCATCAACCTGAGCATCAAAGCATTGCTGGCAGAACCAACCAAAGAGGTTTCTGATCACATCGAGGACGTCTTCGCACTAGATGAGGAAGAGTTCGAGGAAGATGTGCCAACAGCAATGGAGTTTGCCATTCGCCGCGCGATGGGCACAAGTGCTCCTCCATCAAAAAAGAAAGCCAGCAAAAGGCAACGGCGTGACAGCCGTCGTCGTCGCGACCAACAAGATGATATCTTAGGTCGCACGATCGACTATCGCCGCTAAAGCGGGCGAACCAGCATCTGCGCAGTCAGAGTTTGCTAACATTTAGTTGGCAAGTTCAGCCTTCATGGTGCTCTTGCGGTTGAGGTCTTGAATAGGCAACTATTCAGGGCCTCAGCTAATCAAATTTTTGGTCGAGTAGAGAGTAGCTTCTTCGTACCCCCATCCAATTATTAACCAACTTAATCAATCTTTGTGTTTGTTATCGTTTTAAGCGGTTTAGTATCCATGCGGTTGCCTGACGCATCTCAGCGATAGCGATTGCGTAAGCAGTGAGCATGTACACCAAAACGCCAGTACTGCCTGCTGCAACAAACTGCACAAGGAGTCCCATAACTGTTTCTTGATCAGTTGCTGTCATCCACAGAACAAGCAGCATGGAAACAGACATCACAAGACCCGCCAGCAACATTTTCCCTGCCCCCACACCAATGCGCTGCATGTCAATCCCCTGCATTTTTCGATGCAGCAACCAAAGCAGCAAAATAACCTCGATCCAATTTGACAGGCTAAACCCAAGCGCAACCCCGCCAAGCGCAACCCATCCTTGGGTAGGAAATAGCCCGCGCCCCAGCCAGTAGCTAAGCGCCAGCATACTCAACAGTTGAATTGCACCAATGACAACAGGGGTTGTTGTGTCCTCCAGCGCGTAGAAAGAGCGCGACGCAATTTCGATAATAGCCAAGGCAACCAGCGCAATCGCATAAAATTGCAGCGCCCGTGCGGTCCAAATTGCCGCCGTTGCATCAAATGCACCATAGCGCAGCGCAATGACAATCAGCGGCTCGGCCAAAATAATCATGCCAGCGGTGATGGGTGTGCCGATAAAAATGATAAGCCGAATCGTATCGCTGAAGATGCGACGCATTTCGCCAAATTTTGACTGCTTGGCAAGCACAGCGAAGGTCGGAAAAGACGCGACACCAAGCGCACGCCCAATAACGGCCTGAGGCATCGACATGATGCGAAACCCAAACGTCAGCGCGGCCATACTGCCCTCAAGCATCGTTTGCGCGATAAAGTTGACAATGATTGGGTTAAACTGGCTGAAGGAAAGACCCAGCACACGGGGAGCCATTAGCCAAAGAATGCGACGCACAGCGGGGGTGTTGACAGGTGATTTCGGCCGATATTCCCCCCCCAACCGCACCAATGCAGGCACTTGCACCAACCAATACAGCAGCGCCCCAGCCACCACACCATAACCAATCCCCATCAGATCGCCAGGGAAAAGCAGCAGCCCCGCAATAATCCCCACGCTATAAAGATTTGCACCCAACGCAGGCGTCAAAAAATGCTGCCGTGCGTTCAAAGCCGCCGCGACCACACCTCCCGCACCAAAAATGATCGGTGTGAGCAGCATAATTCGCAAAAGCGGCACGGCCAGTTCAAATGTTTCCGACCCTGGCTCTGCAAATAAGGATAATAACTGTGGGGCAAAAAGGGCGCTGATGCCTGACAAAACAATGCTAGCAACCAGCACCATGTTGATAATGGCGGAGAAGGTTGCCCATGCACCGTCTAAATCGGGATGCTCATCGTCAGTAAAATACGTTGCGAAAACAGGAATGAACGCAGCCCCTAAAGCGCCACCTGCGATGATGGTGAACAGCAGTTCGGGAATGGGAATAACGATTGCATAGGCATCTGCTTCGGCCGAAACGCCAAAATTACGCGCAATGAACTGCACGCGAATGTATCCAAGCACGCTGTTGAAGGCGAATAAGACGCCAACAAGCGCAGCCGCATTAAAAACTTGTCTACGGTTAGAAGTCATAAGTTCTGGAATTGTATCTTAGGATGGGGATTGTCGACTAGAGAAACAAAAAGAGAGCTAGGTCGCCGCTTCCTAGCTCTCTGTTCAAAAGGAGGAGAAGAAATTTACCCTTGTTGAACAGTATGATACAGAAAGTTCAGAACGACTACTCAACGGGCAAACTACGCGAACTTGACGCAAACCCTACGCTCGTGAATTTATTCACGAGTACGAGAATTAGCGTAGTTCCACAATACTACCCCTAGCAGCGGAAGCGCAAAAACAAAGGGGATTCCCCAAAGATGAGCGATGTCAACCGTGTTGAAATAAAACTGACGAACATGCCCATAAAGCACCACAGAAAGTTGGCTTGTCACCAAAAACAGGTAGCCAAAGCGCAATCGCCATTCTGATGAGTCATCGATAAGGGTCCAAGGAAACACCCAGAGCGCGTACCAAATGCGAAAGTTGAGCGCGGTGAGCAAGTAGGCAAAATAGGTGTCCGCAGCGGCGCGGAGCGGGTTTCGGCCGAAAAACGCCCACACCACAGCCAACAACGCAAACCCAATAAACAACGGCGTGCCTATCTCAAACAGCCGCGCCACCTCAATCGAAAACGCATCAATACGCTGATCGACAAAATACAAATAGATAGTTGGTGAAAAAGCCCCCCCACCCTGCGTTTCAGACAGCAGGCGCGTGACTAGCAGGCGAGGATCGCCAAACGGCACAAACGTCAGCAACGTTAGACACAACGACCCGAGCGCCGAAAATAAAATGTAGCGCGTTTTCTGCGCTTGGCTGGATAAACGGGATAACAGCGAAATCGCGAGAAAAGGAAGAAAAACGATCCCCGTCAGTTTGGTCAATGGCGACAAAACGGCAACGCAGACGGCAACGGTCGCCCGTTGCCATGTCAACCGCAGCACGCGCCCAATCCACAGCGCCATAAATAACCACAGCAGCATCAGCACGTCGTTGTGTGCATCAACGACAAACATCAAATAACAGGCGGGATTCCAGCACCAAAGCAGTGCGCGGTGTGGCACAAGCTGTACGATAAACCAGCCACAGGCTACAAAAGTCAGCAGCCCAAGCAGCTTGAACGCCAGCAACGACATTAGCAGGTTGTCACCACTGAACCAGCTAACGGCCGCATCGGTCAATTCCCAAATCGGGCCGTAGGGCGATGTTGCGCTGGCCCACTCGCCAGCAAGATGCGCAAAGGGATCGTTTGGGTAATCGGAGGGCGGCGAGACATAGGGATTCGCACCGTGAACGGCCATGACACGGCCACGCAAAACGTAGCGGAACACATCGTTTGCGTTAATGGGGTAGACAAACAGAAGCGGCAGACCGATCAAAAAACTTGATGCCAGCATGAACTGCGGCGACGGTTTAACCGTACGAGCCAATCGGTAGGCTTGCCAGCAAATCAGAAACAAGCTTAGCAAAACCAACGCATACACAAGCCCACCGCGCATCGTGGGGGCAAAGGTGCGAACGTCAGCCAGCTTTTGTGCATAACGCGGGATGAGGGGGAAGCGCCACGCGAACCAGCCATACACGACAAGCATCGATAGGCTGAGCGCCAGAAGCGGGTGCTTGTTAAACTGTGTTGTCATCATGGGTACAAAGTTGTCTGTCTGGTTAGAAGTTGTCAAACGTTGGTTCGCCCGTTACACTGCCGTTTACATGCCTATTTTCGGCCGAATTCTCACCGCATTCTTTATCCGCGAGCTTTACACAGAACTCAGCTATCGTACCGCGTTCCTACTCAACTTTACAGGGGTAATTGTAAGTACGTTGAGCTTTTTCTTCATCTCACAACTCATTGGACAATCAGAAACGGCGGGGCTGGCAGAATATGGTGGGGATTATTTCTCTTTTGTAATTATAGGCATTGCGCTCGCCAGCTATTTTACGCTGGGTCTTGGCAGTTTCGCAACGGGCCTACGCAATGCACAGGTCACAGGCACACTCGAAGCGATGCTCATGACGCCCGCGCCCCTATCGGCCGTTGTCGTCGGATCTGCCCTGTGGAGCTATGTTTACGAAACAGTTCGCGTTTCTATCTATCTGCTGCTTGGGCTGTTGTTAGGCGTTCGTTTTCAGATTGGCAACCCGCTAGCGGTCTTGCTCATCCTGCTGCTGACGATTGGATCGGGCGCAAGTATCGGCATCTTTGCGGCAAGCATCATCATGATTATCAAGCGTGGCAATCCGATTACAACTTTTGTTGGCAGCATTACCACACTTGCAGGCGGTGTCTGGTATCCAATTGACATTTTGCCAGAATGGCTGCAAACGTTATCGGCCGTTATTCCGCTAACATACGCCTTAAATGCGATGCGTTCCGTGCTCTTGCTGGGCGCAGGTTGGTCTGAGTTGTGGTCTGATTTACTCGCACTATTTTTATTTTTTGTCGTTCTTTTCCCGCTCTCTCTGTTGATGTTCCGCGTGGGCGTTGCACGGGCGCGGCAAGAGGGCAGTTTGGCGCATTATTGATTGAAGGTAACGTATGAATGAACATATATTTTCGGCCGAAATGGAAACATGGCAAGCACAACGACTCGCCTCCCTCCGCAGCCCAAACGGGTTTCTGAGTTTGGTTGGTCTATGTTGGCTTCAGATGGGTGTCAACCAACTTGGCTCTGCTGACGCCAATAGCTGCATCTTCCCCGCAGGGTTGCCAGATCGGATCGGCACGCTTACCGTGTCAGAGACGGCGATGCAGTTAACCATTGCGGACGGCGTTCACGCGACACACAAGGGAGCGCCGATCGATTCGCTCACGCTGTACGCTGATTCTGATCCAAACGGCCCCACAATTATCGAACACGGTAGCGTTAGTTGGTTTGTGATCAAGCGTGGGGACGCGCTTGGTATTCGGATTCGTGATACAGACAGTGCGTTGTTGCAACGTTTTGCGGGGGTTGATCGGTTTCCAGAGGATGTGGCTTGGCGAATTTCGGCCGAATTCCAGCCGCACCTCACACCGCACACCGTGCCGATTCCCACTATCTTAGGCACAAACGCCGATATGCTCTCGCCAGGGGTTGTCAAGCTCAGTTATCAGGGGCACACGCAGACGTTAACTGCTCTCAGTTCGGCCGATTCCAAGCGTCTCTTTTTAATTATCGCTGACAAAACCACAGGGCAAGATAGCTACGGCGGCGGACGCTTTCTCACAACAGAAGCGATCGATGAAAATAATCAAGTGCTGATCGACTTCAACAAAGCAACCAATCCCCCTTGTGCATTTTCCCCCTACGCAACCTGCCCCCGCCCACCCGCAGAAAACCGCCTCCCCTTTGCAATTCTCGCAGGCGAAAAAACTTTCCACTACTAAAATCCACACATCCTGAGCTTGCCGAAACCAATAAATATCCTTCGGCAAGCTTCCCCATCCCTCAAATTCCAGTACCGTTTGAGTAGAACCCTAATTTCTTCAACTTATCTACACATTTTCTTCATAAACTCCGTTTACACTCAAACTATCCGAGGTGGATGCAGCCAACATGATGCAAAAGCGTCAAAGCACAGGCAATTTAGAGATTGTCTCCTCTTGGAACTCAAAAACTCAGCGTTCTCTGTACCTCCATGGTTCAAATTTTTTTGTGCGCTCCTTACACTATCTGTGATTCGACTTCTTCATGTGACCTACTTGTAACGTAACCTATTTTGATTAATGGAAGCCTATGTCAATGTTGATCCCCCACAAATCTAAACTATTTCTCCCGTCCTTACTTATCATCGCAACACTTGTAGCCAGCGCCGCCATCTTCGCCACACGGAACGCTAGAGCACAAGATCCAGCAGACACTCGCTCGCTAACTCTCTTACCAGACCTTTCGACCAGTTATGAGTATGCAAATTTATCGCTGCCTGCTCACTTCGCCGCCAACGCCATCACATCTATTGACAATACGCCCAACAACAACCGTATCACCAATGCAGGGGCCACCTTAGGGCGCGTGCTCTTTTACGATGTTCAATTATCAGCTAACAACAGCAAATCTTGTGCATCTTGTCATAATCAGGCCAATAGTTTTAGCGATCCAGACACATTGAGCACAGGGTTTAATGGGGGGCGCACAGACCGACATTCAACCAGTCTTGCCAACGGCCGCTACTATGAGCGCGGACGCTTTTTTTGGGATGAACG
>JBMZDF010000257.1:0-8568 GCA_049614105.1 Promineifilaceae bacterium (SeqCode) | reverse complement strand
TTTCAAGTGATGATATTGTATCGTCTTTAGTTGCTTGCAAATATTGGTAGATTTCGTCTGCCTGACTATAGCATCGAAATGGAATCTCAATTAGCCATGTAGAAGTTGCGGTAGGCGTCAGTTTTTTGGTCCGTCGCTCTTTTGACATCTCATCAAGCTGCTCGATCGTATAAAAATCGGTATCAGCTTGGTTAATAAGGTGATAGAGCTTTCTAACATTGGGATAGAACTGTGCCATCATCGCTAACATAACGGACATGCTCTTTCGACCACCTGCAATAGACAAATAGACATCGTCTTGACGACATTCCTGCAACAAGGCGTTGGCCTGATTCAAAAATTGCATGGTGTTTGCAAAGCTGTTGACGTCTGCAAGTAATAACGGACGTTTGTGAACAGGACACGCCAAAGCTGCCTCAATAAAGTCGGCCCCGACGTCTGCAAGACTATCATTGGTATACAGTAGATAGACCGCGTCGATATGAAGATTGGCTTGTTGTTCCAACTGTTGCACCATTGCGGTAACGACAACTGGCGAATTTCCTAACGATGCAATGAGTATGTTTGCCATGGTTATTTATCTCAGGGTGTTTGACTAATTGGGGCTTGCGAATGCTCGCCAAACCATTCTTGATCTGGGTAGTGGTAAGCAACATCGGCCGGTGGCCACCCCCAAATGCGACGTAAATCTTGGTGTGTTCTGGAGTGGTTGGTTAGATAGGGTGTGATCCAGTGGTTAATGTAAGTTTGTAGATTGTCCCCTTCATATACTTCCATCCCACGATTGGGAGACACATAACGTTTTTGATAGTCAATCAAAGTGAGTTTGGTAACTTGTAGGTCAATGCTGCCTAACCCTGCGGGTTTGGCGTAGCCGATTTTATGACGTACATCGAAATCATGACCCCAACCGGTGCGCTCCAATACGAGCGCATACAGCAAAGCGGCCCACTCGTCGGGGTCAAGGTTGGTCATCTGCAATGAGAAAGTGAACGTATTGTCTTTATCAAGCGGTTGAATATATTGGTTTTGTGGTTGCCCCCCCCTTGTAACGCGAAAATCCCGCTCAGTCTGTAGCGTGTCTGCATGAAAAAAGTATTTGCGCCCAGCGACATATTCTTGCCCGTCCGTATCGGTTGTTAAATACCATGCACGGTGATGCGGTTTTGGGGTGCTGAGAACAGGTGTGTAGATAGATGGATGCAACACTGATTTGTCACAAACGGCATCTTCAATACTTACTTTCCCTAACAATAAGTTTTGGTTATTAGCCGTGCCAAATAATCGACAGGCCATGCACATCTTATCCCGACAGTTCGTCGTGTGATAGGTGTTAGGCAGCTTGTACTGATATTTAACCTTTTGACGTTCATAAGACCCATCAAATAAACGCCAGCATCCTGGCCCGATTGTTTCCACGACGCTGCGGATCAGCCCCTTCAAGGAGCTTCCAGGAATAATCTCTTGATTTTGTTTATTGCGAATAAATGATTGAGCAAATGATGGTCTATATGGTCTGTTTGGTCTGTTTGGTCTGTTTGGTCTGTTTTGCCTCTGATGATAAACAGATTTGGCCTGTGGGATAAACAGCGGCGTAAGTGTCGTGATTTTTCCCTCAATAAAACCGTGTACACCGTCGGTAAACCGATTGTGAGGGGTTGGTTTGCGACGTGCGACATGCTGCTGCGGATTGAGCCAAACAAAATCAAACGGGTTCATGAGCTTCTCCCAACAGGGGTGCAATCTTCTTCTAGGCTGTGAAAACGATAGTAGACCAAATTGTGCTGGTCATCATGGAAGGTGCGAATGGCTAATTTGACGCGCTGAGCAGCGGGGGACACAGGATATTCTAACAGGCGCGGAACCTGCAATTCAGCAAAAAGGATTGAATTTGGTGGATAGCCAACCAACTGCAAACGATCCTCCTGCACCTTGGTTCCCCATAAAAAGTAGCTGTGTTGTGCTGATTTTGTTTGAGCTAATTCATCGGCCGCGTCAAATCCGTTTAAGGAAAGGGACTTGCCGCAGTAAACAAATTGAATCTGTGTGCCACCAAGTCGCTCCCAACGCAGCTCAAAGTCTGGGCAAAAAATGCGCCCTTTCGTTTCCAAAAACGATGCTTGGCCAGAAAAGCGTTCTAAACGAATCCCATTCGCCCGCCCTTGCTCATCCACCCAGCCTGTTGGCAATGTTTCCATCAACAGCCAGCTAGGGTTGACGGTTGGCAACTGCTGGAGCAGCGTATCAAAGGAGGTTAGGGTGGCGCAGAATAATGTATCATCTGCCATATGTTTTCCCCCCGTGTAGCCGTAATTCACTCAACGTCATCGAAGTGGGGAGGGTTGCCTGCGTGATGTAATGCACGAATGCCTGTGTTGCCGCCGTTTTTAGTTCATCAAGCGCGTCTTTGGTGAATTGTTGCTGCTGACGTATCCCTCGGCGGGTCGCTGCGGGTGCGGTTTGTAGATGGACGGTGTCTTGTGGTTGTGTTCCGTAGCTGCCATCGTTGAGGTATCGGCCGATGCCCCACACATCCCCAGCCTGCTTTTGAGGCCACATGCCAACCGAAGTGAGCGTTACGTCATTTACACGTCCTTGAACCGACCCCAAACCACGTGAGCGACCTGACCCCAAACGAATTAACCCATCTTCAAAGTCTTGAACGGCCAGCAGAAGCATGCCTAACTGCCACACTTCAAAGTTACGCAGATAGATGTCGGTTGCAAACTTGGCCCCTGTTGAAACCGCCTCCAACTGGAATTTAGCAGAGTGGGATGCACCGCCTGTCAGCCGATCGATGCCTACGCCATCGCGGATTTCTGTGGTGGCATGATTTTCGAGGTAGGCGTCCCCGATTGCGATTCGGCCGATAAAATAAGTAGAGCCAAATAAACGGCAAATGGGGCAAGAATCGCGATAAACTTTCTCGTTTGAGAGGCTCTGTTCCCGCAATTTCTTCTCCCTATGCTTGAATTTATTGCTGCATGAGATCGTCCAATCCTCGCTGTACTCGCGCGTTGTGCCAAACGGATCGCAAACAATCGTTTCATTCAACGTGCGGGTTATTTTTTCCAAATGACTGCGCACAACCCCCTTTAAGGAACTGCCTGGCAGGTAAACTTGCCAATCGTTGTTACGATATGTACGCACGGGCGTCATATCTGGGCCAGTAATCGTTGCCACGCCTGATTTGATTAACAATGGCCCCGTCGCTTCGATTTCAAGACGCAACCGCGCCTCATTAAATAGTTTCTTGAGCATGTTTACATGACCTCCAGACACAACTCGTCTATTTGCTGATTTAGCCAGTCTGCACTATCTGAAACCTGTGTCATTTTGTCAGCCAACTTACGGTTCATTAGGTAACGGCGCAAACGCTTGGCGCGTTCGTTTATGTCTGTCGTTTCTTTCCGTAAATCAAGCTCATATACGCACAAATCGTCTAACTGGCAATTGCCCAGCCCGCGCGAGCGATTGCCGCCTAAGCCTGCCAAACCACTAACAAATTCACTTAACCCGATGCAGGCTAGTTGCAAGTCTCGATCGCTAGGGTCCTCAAGCACAATTTGCACATCAAACGTCATCGCAGACGAAACGACTTCGTAGTCGTAGAGTAGCCCCTCTTTAATCCGCTCACTGTCACGATCGATGGCAACCCCATTTCGCGTTTGAACAATCCCTTCCAGCGTGTCATTCAAATAGAGATCGCTGAACAGTATTTTAGAAGCCATGTAAGGTGAGCCGAACAATCGGCATGTGTCGCATAAAATAATTTGAGTGCCGTCGTGGGTGAACCCGTTTTCTAAGCTGGCGATCAATTTAAGCTCATCCCAACCTTTGCGACGTGCATTGAATACTTTTTGTTCTACTCCTTGTGCGCCGGGACACCCCGTTCCGCCTTCTAAACTACAGCTAGCAACCCCTAACGTGGCGGCTAGTTTTTCGACCGTACTGCGAAACGCGCCTTTGAAGCTGGAGCCGGGAATGTAGGGTTGACCATCGGCCGTGCGAATAATCGGCCGATTGCTCGCCGACAAATTTGGATCTCCCCCACCGATATGCAGACCTGTTTTGAGGGCCAACAGCCCCTTAAATAGATAGCGTCGTTCAAAACCTCTCATTGGACC
Source organism: Promineifilaceae bacterium (SeqCode) (assembly GCA_049614105.1). Lineage (GTDB taxonomy): Bacteria > Chloroflexota > Anaerolineae > Promineifilales > Promineifilaceae > CALECP01. The sequence goes on along the minus strand of JBMZDF010000257.1, from coordinate 4,441 downwards.
TTCTCCTGCCACAAATTTTCGGCAACTAGATGCTCAATAAATTCTTGCAAAATCATATTTTTCCAGATTTGGCGTGAAACATCCTTGGGCGGCTGCAAATCACCTTTTTTGATGCGTTGTTTCAGCTTGTTCAAATAGCGATCGAGGTCGGCATAAAATGGCCCGTAGTGGGATCGACGTCTGCCCCAATCTCGACGCGCTTGATGTGTGACGAACTTTTTGAATTGATCCCAATCTTGGGCAATTTGCAAAGCAGCATGCATCTGACTTTGACCGTCGATTGTGCCATTCTGTGCAATAAACTGGCACGCCTCGCTATACAGCAGCGTATCTGAAAGCGTATTGAGCTGCTCACGGGCGGCGTCGCTTAAAGCCATCTATCGACCCCCTAGTTTGTTCGCCTGCTCGTATTTCGCCCATTCGTATTGGGCAACAAGCTGATGGATGAAGGCACGCACAAGATGGAGGTAAATTTGCTGATATTCGGCCGAATTTTCACGCACCTGCATGTTCTTCACGATGGGCTTCAGATGATCGTCCCGCAAATGACCCAGCCCCTCATTCTGGAGAAACGCCAGCAGCTTTTTCCCAAGATCCGCATCTTGCCATTCCCGACCTGATTTAGAACGGGCGGTGCGTGTCTTGATGTAATTAAATACATCTGTCACCTTGAGCGAACTATTGGCAATGTTTTCTAGGCCCGTCATTTGCGATCGGCCTCGGTTAACCAAGGAACTAGCCGCTAACGATCCGAACGTTTCTGCTGTTTCATAGAAACGAATGTGATCGGCGCGTCGTGCAATTTTTTGCGTCATTTGCAAGCGGAATCGTCTTTTTTCTTCTCGGTTCATCGTAAATTTGTCTCCAGATGAAATGGATCAGCCACGGTGAGTTGACCAAAGCCTTCTGTACGTCGCGCACCAACACCATTTACTTGCAGTGCCGCAAGGGCTTCAAAATCTGGCTCGCTGTCTAATTCAAACAAAAAGACAGACCCTTTTGTGATTGCCCACGTATCCGCTTTGGGCAATCCCCACAGCCCATTCCACCCCATCACACGCTTTTTCCCTGCGTGCTGGTAGACCAATTTGCCCATTGGGAATCCGCAGATGGCAGGCGTCAACTGGAGACGTGAGCGAAACAGTCTGTCAAAGAGAATCGCGTCTGACTGCAAGGTTATTGGTAAATAGAAAGCGGCTGTTGCATGTTGGTTGGCTGATTCGCGTAGCTTGGCGTCAAATTTTTGTGCGCGTTGGGCAATTGTTTCGGCCGAATCAGGCGCATAAGACTGTATCGTAGATGACTCCAAATGGAGTTTACCCATCCCACGCGAACGATTGTTGCCAAACCGTAACAAGCCCTTTGCTGACGCACTCTTCAGGAACTGCTCAAAGTCATCTTGAATAGAGGTGTCAAGAAATTGAATCGTTCCCCAAAACTTATACCCAGTCTGAATCGCTTCACGACTGTACAGAATGCCCTGCGCTGTTGACCCCGTCCAGCGATTGATGCCTGTGCGAGTTCGCAGCTCTGTTTTCGACTGTGATGCGGCGATCGACTGGTCATGCTGTCGGTAAAAACCAGAAAATTGCTCCATCGGGATTGGGTTGCGTTGGCGGCAGGGGCAGTTGCGTACTGCAATCAATGCAGAACAGTCTTGTTGCTGACTTAAGGCGTAAGTGGCCCATGGGATAAGATGGTCACGCACGCCGTGTTTTGGGTCGTCTTTGTCAGACCGATGAGCAAACCCGCGATACACTTTGCACGTGAATGCTGTGTTGGGTATCGGCCGAATAGGACTATCATCCGCCATCGTCAAATCGTCTTGCTCAAAGCTAGCAGGATACAAATTGCTGAAATTAATTTTGTTCTGCATAAAGAAATGAGCAAGCTCATCACGCTTATTTGCGCATAGCGAGGTGTGTATGGTTGCCAAGCCGCCCAACAAAGTAGACCCTGGAATATATTTTAGGGTGTCCTCGCGATTTTTCTCACGCCCCGATCGAAGCGAAAGCGGCGTTTCATTCTGCATTACATATCTTATAATCATGCGTCTTGTTCCTCGCGATAAAATTCGAGGTATTCCAACTCCTCAAACCAATCATTGGGCTGTTGCACCACATCATTGATACTCAACCCCGTGATACGACAATCAACTAATCCAGCGCCACCTGATTTCTGCCCGCCAAGCCGATCTACAATTGAGATGCCCATCAATAACAGCAAAAGTGAGTAGCTCCCGTCGCTTTCCCCTAAAAAGTCGTACCCCTTAATAAATCCGTTGACCATGCCCGTAAAACGCAGACGTTGACCATACTCGCTGGTGTACAGCGCACCCTGTTTTGCTGTGCCTGTCCGCCGCGACATGCTGACTTGCGTGCGGGTTTGAACTTGTTTTTCTAACAGACCCGTGAAAAGCGTTTTATCCTCCTCAAACATCAGTGCATCGTCAAAGTAAAGTTGGCTGGGTCGTCTGCGAGAGCCAAAAATGCGATTGACAATCGTTTGACGCGGCGAGAACTCTGCCAGTATATTCCGCGATAAATTTCCCTTTGGTTGCTTTGCCCCTGTTGTTAAACCGCTGTGTGGCTCATGGGTTCCTAGCTCGAATAAGCGTGCAAGCTGTTCGCAACGTTCGCGCACGACGCCCTTAAAGGTTGATCCAGGGACATACAAGAACCCATCGGGCGCACGGCTGATAGAACGGTGTACCATTCCTTTGCGAAATCCTGTTCCAAAGTGGAACGGTGTTTGAAAATGGAGTTCATACGTCACTTGGACAAAATCAGTTCGCATTGTTACCTCTCTCTACATGGATAAAGTCATACAGCTCGACCAAATCTGCCAATGGCGTCACATAATCAGCTTGATTGTTTGAAACGGCTTGATAAGCCCAAGGAAATGTGTCTAGGCTGTCAGAATTGGCAAACACCTCAACTAAATCTTGAATCTTTTGTCGGTATGTTTTATCCCCGCGCCAGCGTAACAGTGCTTGACGACTTTCAAAGATAGCCTTGTAACGACTTTTGAAAACGGCTGCTCGCAACTGCTCCAGCTTAGAAGTTGAAACCCCCTCTAACTCTCGTCGAGCTTGCAACAAAGTATGTAAATCATGAGCTGTGTAGGGGCGCATTGTGCGTACTAATCTTTCGCCGTTCTGGTTACGTTCCGTTGTAAATACCTCTTTGTAATAATTGTTAAACTCAAGGTGATTTGAACTGTTAACAACCAAAAAGTTAATCACACCTTCGCTTATTCTGGCCTTCTTCTTTTGAGTTTTTGCAAACTTTAGCGCACTTTTGGTTAACTCAATGAGACTGCGGATTGGGAAACTAGCACGAGCAATGACAACGGCCGCTGACAACGCAGCATCTTGACCACAAGACGCTTTGACTAAATGAGGAAACTGTTCAACAATCGTCAACGCTGTTTCAATACCATGTTGCGCCGTTGTGACCATAACCAAATCATCCCCACCCAGCATGAGAATATCAAAGGGTAAGCAGTTGCTATGTTGATCAGGTTTTAGATGACGGGTGATGGCTTCAACTACAGCCGCCTGCATCGAGGTATCAATCGCTTCAGAAAGTTTTTTGATACCTGCCAAAGAAGTTTGCGCTTCAAACGTGCGACCAAGGCTATCCCCATCAGCATAAATGAGTGCAATGTATCCGTCTGGGTTTGAAGCGGAACCTAACTCATTAAAATCATTTGCACGGGGTAAAAATTGCTCGCCAAAATAGTCAGGGCATTTTGTCTGAATATCGTCGATTATCCGTCCCCATAAATGCGACCGATCTGGCTTTCGATGCTGTTGCAAGGCGTCTTCAATCTCTCGCTTAATCTCGCTGTCTTTATCTCGTTTGGTGGAGCAACTGCTGCACAATATCGCTTGTGACCCATCCGAGTCACTATCCATATGCTCGGCATAGTACACGCCACAAGCGTCACACGGTTGCAGCAGGGGGTGGGTCAGTACGGTCTGATGGTCTGCGTTTGCATCTTTCATCAGCCGTAAATGCAGACTCAACTGTGTCCACGCTTCCTGTGTTTTCTCTGTAGATGCGTTGTCATTCGTCCACATGACTTGAGATGCGCTTACTGAAGCTGAATGAGTTCGCGTGCGGTAAACGGTTTGTATTTCATCAATAATGGCCTGCGCGGCTCCTTCTGGCACATGAAATAGAGCGCCGCCCCCGTTTGCATAAATCTGTTCGGCCGATTCCCCACCATGCTGACGCACAATTTTCAACATCTTTCGACGATTCAACTCATCTAGCAACGTACTAGCCCCACGAATGTCTTTCAAACGGGTGGTGGCAAACACATAGTTCATGATTTGGTCTGTATCAAATGAAATGAGTTTATTGTTCATGCGGCGTTCCTTGTTGCAAGATGGTTTGTTTTAATTCTATGGTCAAAATACCCTCTACAGATCAGA
>JBMZDF010000256.1:0-8604 GCA_049614105.1 Promineifilaceae bacterium (SeqCode) | reverse complement strand
GCCGCGTGTTGGAAGAGAGCAAGCCTAACTATATCTTTCATTTGGCGGCAAGCGCGTCGGTTGCTGATTCGGTGCAAAATCCCTCGAACGATTTTAACCGCAACAACTTTGGCACAGCGCGGCTGTTGGAGGCTGTGCGCCTCTGGGGTGGCGACTGTCGCATCGTGCTTGCCTCATCAGGAGCAGTCTATGGTGAACCAAGCAATCTGCCGATACGCGAGACAGATCCTCTCAACCCCATTTCACCCTATGGCGCGAATAAAGCAAGCACTGAAATGAATGCGCGGGCGTATGCCCACAGCTATGGCCTTGACATCGTGACGGCGCGTCTGTTTAACACATACGGCCCGCGCATGGTGCGCTTTGTGCTACTCGACTTTATACGGAAACTGCAAAAAAATGCAGATCGGCTTGAGGTTTTGGGAACAGGGCAACAGGTGCGCGATTTCAGCTATGTAGATGATGTGTGTGAAGGGTTGTTGTTGCTGGGTGATGCGGGGGAAAGCGGCGAAGCATATCATGTTGCATCAGGCCACAGTGTCACGGTGCAGGAATTGGCGGAGCGGCTGATCAAACAATTAGGCTTGCACAGTCGGTTAGTGTTTACTGGCACAAGCTGGGCAGGCGATGCACAGCAATGGGTGGTGGATATTGAGAAAATTCGTGGGTTAGGGTATGCGCCGCAGGTTGATTTAGATGAAGGGATTGCGCAGACGGTGGCGTGGTTTGAAAAGGGGTTCGGGCCAATTAACCGCAAATAGGCATGCTCGTTCCCACGCTGAGTGTAGAAACGAGTTCTTGCCTCTGGTAGAGACGCCTCACTGAGGCGTCTTTCATTGGACAATCACTTATTTGAATTAGGCGACAGCTTGTGTGAGGAACGTTTCTAATCCTTTGATGGGGGCTGGATCACGATAAGCGCGAGGAGCATTTTGCTGCATTTGAGTGCAGATGTCGGTACGCCATTCGGCATTCATGCCGAGTTTGGCGGCGATGTCGATGTAGGCGGGAAGATCGGGGGCGATTGTTTGTGGAACATCGATGTGGGTGAGGATGGCATGGCCAGTACGACCACGAAATTGCTGTCCCGCCAGCGTGACGATAGGGGTTGCATAATGCAACAGCTCCATCGTCGTTGCCATACCGCACCATTCGGGCGTGTCGAGATACACATCCGCTAGTTGACCAAGCGACTGATATTCGTGGCGCGTCAGATAGGGGAGCGTGACAATATGCTGGTCAGCATCTAGCTGTTGGGCGGCAAACGCTTGACGCAAGCGGTTGCGAAAGAGTTGAGTCAACGCCTCCGACCGTTTGTGCTGTAAAAAGACAAATTGACAGTCGATGTTGGCGGCAACCAGTCGCGCCGCAATGTGGGCAAATAGAAAATCGTGCTGCGGCTGGTACTTCCAAAGCGATTGTGAGCAAGCGTAGAGCACAGCATCATCGCGTAGATTATTGAAGTGGCTGCGTGGAAGAGGCAACTCTTGCGGCGTTTCATCTGGCAAATAGTGGATTGAAAGGTTTGGCAGACGCAACAATTGTTCAGTGTAGTGTGCGTCAGCACCCGACGGCTCCATCAGGTCGCTGCTGAGAAAGTAATCGATCGACGGCAATCCAGTTGTGTAAACTTGTCCCCATGCCGCCATCTGAACGGGTGCAAGGCGCAAAGCGGCGAGGCGCAATGATTTGAGGTTCATCTTGGTGTCGGGGTAGATGAGGATGTGCTGTTGATCGCTGCTAATTTTAGCAGCCCATTCTTCAAGAGAACGTTCACCTTCAACAAAGTGGTGGCAATGATGGCGAGCGAAGTCGGTTTCTGTGTCGCTGCGCTTGCTAAGGTGGTAGCCAGTGATTTCAAAACGGTCCTTGTCTAATGCTGCCAGCCACCCCTTGAGAATAACAAACCATTGGGACTGGACGCGAAAGTGACCGTAAGGGATGCCAATCCGAATGGGTTGATCGGCAGTGATAGGCGGCACGATGGGCGCGGTTGCCCAGTGCGGCCAGTGCGCAGCCATGACACGGCAGACAAAGCGGCCGTAAAGGGCTTGCAGATCGCGTATGTTGATTTTCAGGTACGAAAGATGAAAAGGGTAATATTGACCTAGCGCCTGCACTGTCTCAGAGACCATCTGTGGATTATTAAGATCGACAAAGCCAATCAGGTCGTTTAGGAAGTGCGTATAGCGGGCGATACCACGCTTTGTTTGAGCCACATCGCGGCTTATTTGGGGTAGTTGAAGGATGGCACGCTCGAATTGCAGCGCGATGTTGTTGGGGGCATGCGCAAGGGCGCGATCGATCCACTGTTCAGCATCCGCTTGGTTTGCCATTTTGTGACTGGCACGTGCCATGATGCAGTGTGCTTGCAGGTTTTGGGGATCGATGGCGAGGGCTTTTCGGCCGAAAGCCAACGCTAAGGTCACCAATTTCGGGTTTTTCGGATTAAGATGTGCCTTAGCCTGCTCCAGCAGCTTATCTAACATTGTCAATTGATCGTTCCTCGCTTAAACTTTGTTGAATTCGTATGTCTCAAATTGTACTGTCGAAACACGTTGATACGGTAATTGCATCCTCTGGGGGTGTCGGTTCTAGCATGTTGCTGACGCATCTATCCCAATATCGTCAGACAAATCTGCCATCGGACGATGATGGTGTCAAACATAGTCCGCTGCCGCCCATGACTAAACACCCACAGGCACGGTTTGTTTATATTTTTGGCGATCCGCGCCTAGCAACCCTCTCGCTGTTTCGCCGCAACTATCAGCACGGACATTCCCGCAAGCTGCAACGGTATCAGGAAAATCCGACAGGCCCCGTACCAAAAGGAATATCGCTTGATGCGTATGTTGCGGTAGGTCAGGATCGATTGGGGTTTGAAACCCATTTTGACAACTGGTTGATGCACCATCAGGTTCATCAGACGTTGTTTCTACGCTATGAGGCGGTGCATGACAACTTAGATGTGCTTGCAACGTTTTTGGAGCTGCCAAAACAAGCGATTGCGACCTTTCCAAAACGCAAAGAGCGGCAATCTGCGTTGTCACGAGTTGCTGCACCAACGCGCCAAGGCCTCGAACGACTATACGGGCCGTTTGCGGCACGCTTGGCTGCATTGGACGATGTGATTATCAAAGAGCGCGTCGATATAAAAACAATGATGCGCTGTTACCAAACAGAAGCGTATCAACGCGCTATCAGATGGCAGATTCGGAATACCCGTAGCATTCAATCAAGTCAGCATAACGATCATTGAAATAGGTTTCTAGCTGCGGCGTAAAGTACGTTTTCCACTGGCCTGCTGTTGGGTTGCGGATATGCGTCGTTTTGTTAACTCGCCGTTCGGCCGAAAAACGGTCGGCCGCAAGCGTACCGAACGCTATCTCGCGTGCCGATGCACCAAAATGGGTCAATAACTTGGCAACAGCTTGCCGCTCGTGACCTAGCACGTTCTCATAACGCAACCGTAAAATTCGCGGATCATCAGTCGCCCACTGACGCATCGACTCAAAATGGTAGCGGCGAAAAATCATTTCCGCAATCAGCCCTTCTTCAAGTGGAACAGATTGCAGGTAAGTGGCGAACGAGTGCCCATCTGGCAAAAAGTTAGGCGGCAAATGGCCGTTGGTTGCTTGCCAATCTGATTCTTGGGGATCAATGATGCGGCTCCACGCTTCTGCGCCACGTTTGTGGTAGAAATAGCTCGAAATGATTAGATCACGCGGGCCGCGAATGAGATGGGAAATGCGAGCGTCCGCTGCTAATCGGCCGAAATCGAGCGCGTGATTATTGACGGAGGCTACGCGATAGTTGTGATAGTGAGTATAGAACTGATCGAGACGGCTGTTGAAGTGTCGATAAGATGTAGGTTGCTGTTGATTGTAAATAGAAGAAAACACCTTAGCAAAGAATACAGTGAGACATTTGTGATAGGAACAATGGATTGCTGTTCGCTGCGACATATCTGTTAACTCTGTCATGATTCGTTCAAAATTACGCTTGCTTTCATCTCATTTGGGCATTGGAAATCGGCCGAAACCTGCGCTCCATTTTCTGCACTTGGGCAAAACAGGTGGCTCTGCTATTCGCTCCACGCTCAAGCCATACCGCTCACACGGATGCTACCAGTTACACCTTCACCCACACACAACAGCACTTAATGACATCCCAATTGGCGGAAAAGTTTTCTTTTTTGTCAGAGATCCGATCAGCCGTTTTGTAAGCGGGTTTTATAGTGGGAAACGACAAGGGCAGCCACTTTACAATAATCGCTGGAGTGTTCATGAGCGCGTGGCGTTTGCAAATTTTGAGACGCCGAACAACTTAGCCTGTGCGCTTTCTGATGAGAATCAGAATAAGCGCAAATTGGCAGAACACACCATGCAGAAAATTCGCCATGTGCGTGACTCCTATTGGCGATGGTTTAGAGACCCAGACTATTTTGCGTCACGTTCGGCCGATATTCTCTTTATCGGCAGTCAAGCACAGCTTAACAGTGATTTTGAAGTGCTTAAATCACTCATCGGGCTACCCCATGACCTTTCTCTGCCGACTGACGAGGTACAATCTCACAAAACGCCAGCCCACTTGGATCGCTATCTCAGCGAGCGGGCAATTGTTAATTTGACAAAGTGGTATTCGGCCGATTTTCACTTTGTCACGCTCTGCGAAAAATGGCGAATACAGAGCGCCCGCAACCTTTAGAAACGGCTTTCTGGATGGGCAAAAGCTAACCAAAGTGCGGAACGGCTATTGCCCTTCTTTTGCTTATCATCAGCAGTCAGTAACTCATTATAAAGTGTATCGGGACAAACCAACCCTGTTTGCACAATCTGTTCACGGCAGAGTAGTAGTTGGTCAAGTAGCAGCGTATTAGCTTGTCGGCCGATGGGCTTCCCCACTCGACTCATGGCGGGGTCGTCTTTGCGGAGCTTCCAGACGGTATCTTCTGGCAGCACATCATCAGCTAGCTTGCGGAACATGAAACGTTTCCAGCCGTCTTTGAAAAAGAGATAGTCTGGCACACTGAGGCAGAATTCGACGATGCGCTTGTCAAGCAGCGGATAGCTGTATTCGATGTTGTGCCGCGCCCCAAACGATGCCCACGACTCCATGCGGTGGGTAAGATGCCCCATCTGGAATAACTTGATCTGCATATTGCGCGTGCCGCGCCGTTCGCGTCCGTGTTCTGTGCGCAGCGATTCTACAGACTGCAATGCGGCGGCAAAATCAGGTTGCAACACGTCGGTTGGCAACGGCTCAAATTGTGGTAGATGGCGTTTTAGATTAAACCATTCGGTGTCGATTTGTTTGTCTGACAGTAGTGGCGTGATAGTGTCGAAGACGGCACCCAAGAACGAGCCGTGAAAGCGGTTTTGCCGAATCGAGAGTTCGCGCACGAGTGTGTACCAGCGCCCCATCGCCAGCAAATCGGCAAAGTAACCACGGCCGTTGAACGCAGGAATTTCGTCGCCCCCCCATCCCGATAAGATAATACGCACGTTGTTGGCGACCGCATTTTTGGCGGAGGTCAGCTCTTTTTGCAACGTTGTCGTTGGTAGAACGGTCACGTCACGCAGGATGTGGGCAAAGGCATCTTCGACCGATGGATTGGTAAAGTGCAGCTTGAGGTTAGCCTGTTTGGCAATCGCGATTGTCCGAACCCGATCGTCGTTGCCAGCGAAAAGCGGCAAATATTCTACCGACGGTGACCATGTGAAGCCGTAAAAAGGTTGTGAGTGTTGTGCGCCAAGCACACCGACGGTGGTCGAATCGATACCGCCGCTGACGTGTGCGCCGACGGGGAATGCGGAGCGCAAACGGCAAGCGATGGCGTCGTCAAGCAGTTCGCGCAGGTGGGCAACGTATTCGTCGTCGGTTTTGTAGCGGATCTCTGGCGTTTGCCCAGGCTGCCAATATTCGTTGAGCTGAATGCCATCGGCCGAGACGGTCAGCGTGTGGGCTGGTGGCAGGATGCGGACGGCAGCGAAGTGTGTGCGGCTGGGGTGTGAGTAGCCACCTTTGCCTTTTTCGAGCTTGCCACGAACGTAGGCGAGATCGAGCTGGCGGTTTCGATGTCGCTGCTGGCGACGAAGCGGCGTGGGTTGGGATGATAGTAGAATGGTTTGGCACCAATGAAGTCGCGGGCGCAAAACAGTTTTTCACCGTCCCAGATGACGAAGGCGAAGTCACCGAGTAGGTGATCAACGCATGCGCTGCCCCATTTGGCGTAGGCCAAGAGCACTAGCTGGCTGTCAGGCAGATCAGAAGGGGTGTTGAGTATTTTGCAGAGAAAGGGGCGGTTGTCGAGGCGACAATCGGCCGAAATAACCACCCCGCGTTCCTGATCCACCGCAGGTTGAACCTCACCGATTGACTCAGGTGTGATGTGGGTGAGCCGATGCCCAAGTGCAACATTTCCCGATTGATAGACGCCGCTGCCGTCTTGCCCCATTGAGGCAAGGACAACCATCATATTGTCGAGGGCGTTGGGCGGGAGTGGTTGATCGGCAAGGATGGTGCAGAATGCTGTCATGTGAACAATGCTAGGCTAGGGGGTGGTTTCGGCCGAAACGAGCATAATCGCCTCGCGTTTTAGCATCTTATTGAGGAGTTCCAATGTTTCAGTCTCACACGTTCCGCGATCAACGTCAAACATCTCAAGTAGTCGGTCAATGATGTGGCTCACTCGTGTTGGCTGCTCAATCATATTCCAGATTTCGGCAGCTACATCATCCAAGCCATGATAAACAACTGTTTCGATGTTGAGCAGGATGATCTCATCGCCAAGGGCGGATGAGATCATTTCGAGGTGATGTTGAACGGTGTCGTTGAGTGTTAGGGTTTGTTCTTGTGTTTCCATGGTTGCTAATTAAGGGGAAGGCGGATTCATCTGCCAGCCTGCTCTTAGACAGGAGCAGAAATGACAAAAAAATGCAGTTTTAGAGTCAATAGATAGGGTTGTCGTTCTCGTCAAGATAGCCCAAGCGGCGCATGACGTCCTGCTGATCGGTAATAATTTGTGTCGCTTGTTCAGGCGTGAGCGAGTCGCGCCAGCCCCCCGTTGTGCCTTTGCGGAAAAATGATTTAGAAGTAGACATCTTTTCGCCAAACCCCTTCTCTTGTTCTTGTCCCTTGACCGTTTCAAAGCTGGAGAAATGCACCGCTTTTGCAATTCGCTCAGGATCATCATCAAGGCCGCAAAAACGCACGACGCGCGTAAAAGAGGCAATCGGATCTGCTTTTGTGTCCTCATAACGAACGATGAGTACATTCAAATCGGGTTCATCGACCCAACTAAGCACATGTTCGCGCCAGGTCAACAGGTTTTGGCGCAGTTGACTGTGTAGCCGATCCTCACGCGCCACAAACGCATAACTAGAGTCGCCCATTTTGCGGATCATACGTTTGACCGTCGTGTTGTTGTGATGGGCAAAAGAAACAGCCACGTCGAGCGGGCTACGAACAAGATAAAGAACACCTTTGGTCGATGCTTTGGAGATAAGGGGATACCCTTCAGACGTATAGGTAAAGGCATCGTGGACTTTAAGATAAAGGTTTTCTTTCGCTTCTGCGGCAAGAATGTCGAAGGCAAACGGCCGATAACGCTCGATCTCCTCTGGCGTTAAGTCAGATGCCTCAACGCCAATGTAATCGTCAAAAATTGAGCGTGCGCTGGCGATGGGGCCGCCAGATAAATTGTTAATGCTGGCAGGTTCGTCCGCGTCTCGCAAATAGTTGGTAAGCAAAATCCGCATCCACGTATTGCCAGATTTAGGGTAGGAAGCGAGCCAGATAATGTTGCGCATAAGGGCGTGAGTAATTCGATTGGAGATCGTGGTTACAGATGGGTTTGAAAGTCATTTTCTATTAAGTCGGTAAACTCTTGCAGACGGTAAGGGTGGCTGGGGCGGCAAGCGCGAACAACCTGCACGTGCTGCGTGATTTTTGTCGTCAACAGCAGGTGTTGACCCCGATAGCGTAATGCATCAAGAAAGCGACTACGGTAGGTGTAGCGAGCAAGCATGCCAAACGATTGACGCATTTCCATTGGCTCAAGCTCAAGCTCGTCACGATTGACGCTTTTGAGAATATAGAGGCGCTTGAAGGGTGCGGATTCAGTGGTGAACTGCTCAAATGTTGGGATCTCGAACTTCTCCATATGGGGGCGCGTGCGATTTAGCCCCTCCGTGTTGCGTTCGAGCTTTTTGGCGGCATCTGCCCATAACTTTGTGCGTGGGATGCCGGGCAAAACGTGCGGCATTCCATCTGCTCCAATTTGCACGCCAGCCACGTCGTCAGTCAGCATTTTATAACCACGTTGAAGAAATGCGTTGAGGAGGGTGCTTTTGCCTGCGCCAGAGTTGCCTGCGAACAGAATGGCGTTGCCATTATACTCAATGGCGCTGGCGTGCAGGGCTAGGATTTTGCGTTGGTGCAGGAGCGTGCCGATGCACGAGCCAAGCAGAAAAACGCGAATATCACTTTCAAGTGCGTTGGGAGCTGGCTCGACGACAATTTTATTGCCATTTGAGACGAGATAACGGGCAATGCCGTCCATTTTCAACAGAAATTGTGTTGGGGTGGCTTGATAGAGAACGC
>JBMZDF010000255.1:0-8616 GCA_049614105.1 Promineifilaceae bacterium (SeqCode) | reverse complement strand
GGGCATCCGTGTGAACCTTGCCGGTCGTTTGGGTGGCGCGGAAATCGCCCGCACCGAATGGTACCGTGAAGGTCGTGTTCCACTGCACACACTTCGCGCCGACATCGATTACGGCTTCACAGAAGCCCTGACTACTTATGGTCAGATTGGTGTGAAAGTGTGGATTTATAAAGGCGAGATTTTGCCACAGTCGCGCACGGATGTGTACGTTAGCGACTAGCGTGCGTTAGCGATTAGTAGAGGTACGATTTACGATTTGAACCGTATGTCTGATAGACATCAACCAAAGTCGTGTCATTGTAGCTCGCAGAGAGATTGATTATGTTAATGCCAAAGCGTTGGAAATATCGCAAGCAATTTCGCGGTCGCATGACTGGCATGTCTAAAGGCGGTAACTCGCTTGAGTATGGCGAATATGGTATCCAGGCTCTTGAACCAGCTTGGATTACTGCGCGTCAAATCGAGTCAATTCGTGTTGCCTCTGTACGTCAAATGAAGCGTCGCGGTCAATACTGGATTCGTATCTTTCCTGACAAGCCTGTCTCTGCCAAACCAGCAGAAACACGCATGGGTAAAGGTAAAGGTGCAACCGACCGCTATGTAGCAGTTGTAAAGCCAGGGCGCATTATGTTTGAGATTGCAGGTGTTCCTGAGGACGTTGCTTTGCAAGCTCTGAAACGCGCTCAATATAAATTGCCAATTAAGACTCAGATTGTCTCGGCAAAGGAGACGTTCTAATGGCAAATATTGTAGAACTTCGCGAGAAGAACAATGTGCAATTAGAAGAGATGCTGACTAATGGACGCGAGGAAATGTTTAACTTGCGTTTCCAAAAGGCAATATCTCAGTTGAAAGACGGCATTCGCATCCGCACAGTTCGTCGTGAACTGGCGCAGGTGCAAAGCGTATTGGGTAATCGCCAATTAGCGATTACGGCCGCTTCGCAATATCCTGAAATCGCATCTGCGTTAAGCGGTGTGGAATGGGATGCAAGCGCACGCTACGTGTATGAGGATCAAGGCTTCCAAGTTGAGTTTACAAATAACGGGTCACAAGTTGCCTCGGCATTGGTAAACCTCAATGTGAAGGCTCCTAAAACGCGCCGTCAACGTGATGCAAAAGCAGCTCGCCAATTGGTGAAGCGCTATGAAATAAATTAGGTGGGTTGAGATGAGAGAACAACGCAAACAGTTGGTAGGCGTCGTCACAAGCGACAAGATGGACAAAACAGTTGTCGTCGCGATTTCTACGTTAAAACAACACCCGCTATACAAGAAGACGATCAAGTTCACCAAGACTTACAAAGCCCACGATGAAGGCAACGAATGTAATCAAGGTGATACGGTCCGCATCATTGAGTCAAAACCCATCAGCCGTCACAAGCGTTGGGCCGTGACTGAAATTCTGGAGCGAGCCAAGTAGAACTCATGACTAGTGGGTTGGGGCTAGAAGCTGGTTTAAAGTTAGTTTCTAGTGGTCAAGACACTAATCATGAGATTCGGAGAGCCTTATGATTCAAGTAGAGAGTCGCGTCAAGGTCGCAGACAATACAGGGGCGCGTGAACTGTTGGTAATCAAGGTGCTTGGCGGCTCGCGTAAGCATTACGCTGGTGTTGGCGATGTGGTTGTCGCATCCGTTAAAAAAGCTGCACCTAATTCGGCAATTAAGAAAGGAAGCATTGTGAAAGCAGTGCTTGTCCGGACAAAGAAACCATACGGTCGTGAGGACGGCAGTTCGATCCGGTTTGATGATAACGCTGTTGTTATTATCAACGAAGATCGCCGCCCAATTGGCACTCGTATCTTTGGCCCTGTGGCACGTGAGTTGCGTGCTGAGGGTTTCGGCCGAATTCTATCCCTTGCACCTGAGGTGCTTTAAACTGAAATCGCTATGATTTTAGTTTCAGCATCTGAGCATTTGCTCGGATGCTTGACTGAGGTAGAAAATGAAACTGAAAGTTGGTGACAAAGTTGAAGTCATCGCCGGCAATGACAAAGGCACACAAGGCGAGGTTTTGCGTGTTGATCGCAAGAAGAATCGTGTTGTTGTGAACAATGTCCGTATGGTGAAAAAACACCAAAAGCCGCAAAACACTGGCGGACGTCAGACAGCTGGTGGCATTATTGAGTTTGAAGCGCCTATGGATGCTTCAAATGTGATGCTTGTTTGTCCAAAAACGGGCAAACTGACCAAAATCGGCATTCGCCGTGATGATGATGGGCGTCGGATTCGCTTTTCAAAACAAAGCGGAGAAGATATAGATTAAGGTGACAGGTAGCGTAGGCGGCAGCATTGAGCTGATGCCCAGCGCCTGATACCTCACTCTGAGTTTGCCAAGCAGTTCAATCTGGCTTGCTACTTACTTAGAGGAGTATTGAACATGTTCAAACCATTGGACGCGCGCTACACGGAAGATGTCCGTCCTGCGCTTGTGAAAGAGTTTAACTACGAAAACCCGATGATGATTCCGGGCATTACCAAAGTTGTTGTTAACGTTGGTGTGGGCGAATCAATTGTCAATGCAAAAGCAATTGACTTTACAGTTCGGGATATTACGGATATCACAGGTCAGAAGCCTGTTGTGACACGCTCATCAAAGGACATTGCGACATTCAAATTACGTCGTGACCGTCCAATTGGTGTGAAGGTTACATTACGCAAACGGCGAATGTGGGATTTCTTAGCACGTTTAATCCATGTTGCACTTCCCCGTACACGCGATTTTCGCGGTGTCTCGGCCGAAGCGTTTGATGGACGTGGTAACTACACACTCGGTTTGGCGGAACAGTTGATTTTTCCAGAAATCGACTACGACAAAATCGACAAAGTTCGTGGCCTAGAGGTCACAATTGTCACGACAGCCAATACAGACGAAGAAGCCCGTAAGATGCTCGCAGAATTGGGTATGCCTTTTAAGCGAGACTGATGAAATAGAGGATAAAAAATGGCAAAGAAATCAATGATTGCTCGTGAGCACAAGCGTAAATATGCGACTAGAATTCGCAATCGCTGCGCTATTTGTGGTCGTCCGCGCGCATACTATCGCCGTTTCGGACTCTGCCGCATTTGTCTACGTGAAGAAGCACTCAAGGGTAATATCCCTGGTTTAGTAAAATCTAGTTGGTAATCTGACGAGCGAATTGTGTGTCTCTATGACGCACAATGATGAGGTAAACAGCCATGACTATGAGTGATCCGATTGCTGATATGCTGACACGGATTCGTAATGCATCCTTGCGCCAGCATCCAAGTGTCGCAATCCCTTACTCCGGTGTCAAAAAGGACATCGCTGAAGTTCTGAAAGCAGAAGGCTATATCAATGACTATGAAGTTGTTGAACAGAAGCCACAAAGTGTTCTGCACATTAGCCTCAAATACCTGGGTGATCGCCGCGAGCGTCGCTCGATGATTACCAAAATTGAGCGCGTAAGCAAACCTGGTCGCCGCATCTATGTTGGCAAACAGGAAATTCCCTGGGTATTACAGGGTATCGGTACAGCAATTTTAACTACCTCCAAAGGCGTTATGTCTGGTCAACAGGCACGTCGCAAAGGTGTCGGTGGTGAAGTTCTGTGCAAAGTATATTAGGGGTAGATAATGTCTAGAATTGGCAAGCTCCCTATTTCTCTCCCCAAAGGTGTTGAACTCAGCATCGATGGATCATCAGTTACCGTTAAGGGCAAGAAAGGAACGCTCACGCAATCCTTTAACCCTGATATGGGATTGAAGATCGAAAATGGTGTTGTAACAGTTAGCCGTCCTTCAGATGCGAAGCATCACAAAGCACTGCACGGACTGACACGTTCCCTGATCAATAACATGGTCTTGGGTGTTAACACTGGTTATAAGAAGACAATGCGAATTGAAGGCGTTGGTTATCGTGCCGAGATGAAAGGAAAAACATTGGTTCTCAATGTTGGCTACTCTCATCCCGTTCCGATTGAGCCACCAACCAAAGAAACTAAGTTCGCTATTGAGGATCGCGGTAAAACGATCCACGTTGAAGGTATTGACAAGCAAATTGTCGGCGAAATTTCCGCATTAATCCGGAAGCAGCGTCCACCAGAACCCTATAAAGGCAAAGGGATTCGCTACGATGGTGAACATATTCGTCGCAAAGCGGGTAAAGCTGGTAAGGTCTAGTCTAACTAGATTCTCTGCTAAGAGCTTTACTTTAAATGAGGTAGCGATATGGCTAAACTTACACGGCTGCAGGCACGGAAACGTCGCCAGCGTCGCATTCGCGCAACGTTGGCTGGTACAGCTGAACGTCCACGTTTGAATGTGTTTCGCAGCCTGACACACATTTATGCACAAGTAATTGATGATGTTGCCGGCGTAACGCTTGCATCTGCATCAACTGTTGACAAGAAATTAGCAGCTGAGATGGCTGGTAAAAACAAACAAGAACAAGCAGCATTGGTTGGCAAGGCAGTTGCAGAACGTGCCGTTTCGGCTGGTGTTGGGAAAGTTGTGTTTGACCGTGGTGGTTTTGTCTACCATGGCCGCATCAAGGCATTAGCTGATGGTGCCCGAGAGGGCGGACTCTCATTCTAGGAGCATATAATGGGACAACAACGACGTGGAAGAGACAATAATCGTGAACCCCGCTCCGAGTATGATGAGCGTATCATCGACATTAACCGTGTTGCGAAAGTAATCAAAGGCGGTCGCCGTTTTGCATTCCGTGTAACAGTCGTCGTCGGTGATAACAAGGGACAAGTTGCCTTGGCTACCGGTAAAGCGCGTGCTGTACCAGATGGTATTCGCAAAGCGATTGACCGGGCGCGTAAGAACTTACGCCCTGTTCAGATGATTAACGGCACAATCCCGCACGAAGTTATCGGGATACATGGCGCTGCTCGTGTTCTGCTCAAGCCAGCATCTCCTGGTACAGGTGTTATTGCAGGTGGTGGCGTTCGCGCAGTTGTCGAGGCAGCAGGGTATGAGAATATCTTGTCAAAGTCTTTAGGCAGCGACAATGTTTTGAATGTGATGAAAGCGACCATTGACGCCCTAAACCGACTAAAGGATGTGCGTCAGGTAGCAAATGAGCGCGGCAAGGACATCATTGATGTTGCGCCGTTTTGGAGTCGACGGGAATGGCGCAGCTAAAGGTAACTTACTCAAAAAGTGCTATTGGTTACAAGAAGGATCAAAAAGGGACAATACGTGCTCTTGGCCTTCGTAGGTTAAACCAAGTGGTTGAGCATGATGATACACCCGTTATTCGTGGTATGCTCCATAAAGTGCGCCATTTGGTGACGGTCGAAGAAATCTAATTATTTACTCTTTCAAAAGGCTGTTGCGTTGAGATATTGCTTAATTCGACAGCCTTAGGAAAGCATTTTCAAATTCTTCACGCTGGTTTTACAGTATTTAACGACTATTGGACTAAAGCGTGACACAACTTACGGTAAGATTGGCGAAATGCTTCATTCTTTAAGCGTATAGATTTATACCTCATGTTTAATCTATGACATTCGCCAACAAATCAAGGTGACATTATGAAACTTCACGATCTGCGCCCAGATCCCGGTTCACGGAAGAAGCGCAAGCGAGTGGGTCGTGGTATCGCAGCTGGTCAGGGTAAAACCGCCGGCCGTGGTACCAAGGGTCAAGGCGCTCGTAGCGGTGGTGGTAAAGGTGTTTATTTCGAGGGTGGTCAGCTACCTCTCGCACGCCGTTTGCCATACAAACGCGGGTTCACAAATATTCGCAAGGTTTATTACAAACCAGTCAACATCGGCGATTTGGCCGAACTAGATGCTGGCACGGATATTGATCCCGAATTGCTGATGAAACTGGGCTTCTTGAAGAAGTCTACAGACCCTGTTGTCATTTTGGGCGATGGCGAATTGAACGTCGCATTGAATATTAAGGCACACCGTTTTTCAAAATCTGCAAAGGCGCGGATTGAAAATGCTGGTGGTTCGGCCGAGGTTATTCAACTCGCTTAAATTTGATACAGGAGAGTTATCATGCTGCAATCGCTGCGTAATGCGTTCAACTTGCCCGACCTTCGTCGGCGGATTCTGTTTACCGTTGGTATCCTGCTTTTATACAGGTTGCTGGCAAACATTCCTGTTCCAGGTGCAAACCCGACAGCACTCAGCTCCTTTGCACAACAAAGCTCAACAAACGCGCTCCTTAACACACTGAACCTGCTTTCAGGTGGTGCGGTGCGCAACTTCTCCGTTATGGCAATGGGGGTTTATCCCTACATTACCGCTTCGATTATCATCCAGCTTCTGACGCCCATTATCCCATACTTAGATGAACTGTCTCAGGAAGGTGAGTCAGGGCGCAACCGCATTAACAAAATCACCTATTACATGACTGTGCCACTTGCGTTGGTGCAGGCTGTTGGTCAAATCAATCTGATTGGTTTTTCTTACAATGGTGATTTGTCTGCAATCATGCCCTACTGGGGATTTTCGTCCGCCTCTAATATCCTACCCACAGTTATGACGCTTGCCGCCATGACAGGTGGTACGATGTTTGCCATTTGGCTGGGTGAACGGATTACTGAGGAAGGCATTGGACAAGGCGTTTCGCTGATTATTTTCAGTGGCATTGTGGCAGGTATCCCCCAAGGATTGTTGCAAATTGCCAGTGGGTTTGATCGATACGGAAACGTGGTTACAACAACCAACCAGATTTTAGCCGTTATCATCTTCTTGATTTTGGCTGTGAGCCTAACTTACATCATTGTGATGATTCAAGAAGGGCATCGACGGGTTCCTGTTCAGTACGGCCGCCGGATGCGAGGACGCAAAGTTTATCAGGGCCAAAGCACACATATTCCACTTAAAGTGAATACTGCGGGCATGATTCCGATTATCTTTGCACAATCACTGCTGGCTTTTCCTGGCTTACTTGCCCAACTCTTGTTGCCTGAAACAGGCGCAACAGAGCGTTGGTATCACGGCATTGCCGAGACAATCAACGCAACGTTTGGACAACAGCAAGGTATATTGTATTGGGGTGTGTATTTCCTCTTTGTTTTTGCATTCACATTTTTCTATACAGATGTGATGGTTGGCCAGCAACGTCTGCATGAAAACCTACAGAAACAAGGTGGCTTTATCCCTGGTATTCGTCCTGGAAAGCGCACGGAAATTTACATCAAATCAGTTATTCGTAGAATTACTTTAGTGGGTGCTACATTCTTGGCACTCGTTGCGGTTGTTCCTGGGCTGATGCAAGGTGTTGTTTGGCTGCTTGGCGATGTAGGCATTGGGCTTGATCTCAGCGCGTTTGTTTTAGACGGCTCTGGCTTGATTATTGTTGTTGGTGTTGTCATTGACACGATTCGCCAGTTAGAAGCCCAGCTAGTTATGCGTAACTACGAGGGGTTTGTTTAAGATGGGTACATACATCATTTTGATGGGCCCTCCCGGTGCGGGAAAGGGCACTCAAGCACAGTTATTGCAAACGCAGCTTGGCATTCCTCAGGTTTCGACGGGCGATTTGTTCCGTTACAATCTGAAGAACGAAACGGAGTTGGGCCAGCTTGCAAAAGGATATATGGAAGCTGGCGAACTTGTGCCTGATTCTGTGACGATTGCAATGGTTAAAGACCGACTCGGTCAGGCGGATGCTGCTCACGGCGCATTGCTTGACGGGTTTCCTCGCTCACCAGCTCAAGCGGAAGCGCTTGACGAATTATTGGGTGATCTGAGTTCAGACGTAAGTGCTGCTCTGGTTATCCATGTTGAGCAAGAAGAACTGGTTGCACGTCTGTTGAAACGGGCGGTTGAACAGGGTCGCGCTGATGATAACGAAGAAACAATTCGCACCAGAATGCGGGTTTACGACGAATCAACAGCTCCGTTGATCGCGTTTTATGAGGCACGAGGATTGGTCCGGCGTGTGAATGGCCAGCAATCTGTTGAAGCAGTCAATGCTGCGCTTATGGCCTCGATTAATAATGGTGTTTCGGCCGAAAACTGAAACACCACCCTCTAGTACTTGATTCGGACGGACATCTTCAATCCATTTGATTTTTGTTCCCGATTTCACAAAAGATGATAAGCGTGATACAATCTTTCGTTGCGGTTACCCCGTTATCGCTTGATGTGTTACCAGCTATATTCTTGTTAGGAGAATAGTGATGAAAGTATCTGCTTCAGTTAAGCAGCGTTGCCCGAAGTGCAAGATTATTAAGCGCAAAGGCATTGTGCGCGTGATTTGCGAAAACCCAAATCATAAGCAGCGCCAAGGATAGGTTAGACGATTATGGCACGTATTGCAGGTGTTGATATACCTAGAAACAAGCGATTAGTCATTGCGTTGACGTACATATACGGTATCGGTGATACTAGCAGCCACCAAATTTTGGAGGCTAGCGGTATTGATGGAACCAAACGCGTCCGTGACTTGACGGAAGCCGAAGTGACGATGCTGCGTCGCGAAGTTGAAAATTATGTTGTAGAAGGCGATTTGCGTCGTGAAGTCAATCTAAATATCAAGCGTTTGATAGAGATTGGTTCTTATCGTGGATTGCGGCACCGCCGTCACCTTCCAATGCATGGACAGCGCACGAAGACCAATGCTCGAACACGTAAAGGACCGAAGAAAACGGTTGCTGGTCGTGGTCGCCGTTCGGGTAA
>JBMZDF010000254.1:0-8622 GCA_049614105.1 Promineifilaceae bacterium (SeqCode) | reverse complement strand
TTGCCACCTTCATCAACCACAACAACGGCTGGATCGCTTGTTTTGCCGCGCAGCAGTGGCGCAATTGCGCGTGTTGCAACGCCTGTTGGCATCACCAAAACGAGCGATTCATGCAGCGCCCAGCGGCGGCGAATTTCGCCCAGCACTGAGTTGGCGTACACGTCTGCACCGTTGCTTGCAAACTTTGAGGGAACTGACGCGGTTGCGTCGAGTTGATGGGCAAGCGATTGAGCTAGCGCCGTGCCGTTTTTCGTGATGCCGATTACTACCGTACCGCTGCGCTGTGCGCCAAGATGTTTGTCGCCAAGCTGCACATCAACCGCTGCCGCCAAATTGGCCTCGCGCTCCTGCTTTTCCTTACCGCGCTCAAAGCTCTCTGCCTTGCGGAAACGATGCGTATACGTTTGGTCATAGAGATGGCTGCTGGTGCGCCGTTTTTTCCCTTTGAGTTCGGGATCGAGCGCAGGCGAAACGAGGATCAGCGCGTGCTTGCTGTAGCCCGCTTTGCGGACCTGCTTGGCAATTGTTGCCAACGTGCCGACCACGTGGCTTTCATCTGGCCAAGTCACTTTGTGAAAAACGGCAACGGGCGTTTCAGGTGTGTAGCCGCCGCTGGCGATCAAATCTTCAACCACGCGCTTGACGCGGGCAATGCTCAAATAGATGGCGAGTGAGGCCCCAGGGGCGGCAAGTGTTTTAAGCGCCTCGCCAGACGGCATCGTTGTGCGCCCAGCGGTGCGGGTTAGGATGATTGTTTGCACCACATCGGGAATAGTTAGTTCGACCCCAAGTTGGGCAGCGGCAGCAAACGCGGCCGTGATGCCTGGCACAATCGCATAAGGCACTTTTGCATCATCGAGCAGCGCCATTTGCTCATGGGTCGCGCCATACAAAGCGGGATCGCCGCTGTGAACACGCGCAACTACCTGTCCTGCTTGGGCGGCCTCGACCATCATCTCAACCATTTGCTGAAGATGTAGGCCAGATGAGGGCACAATGCGGGCGGTTGATTTTGTTGCCAAGTCGGCAACGCTATGTTCTACAAGGCTATCCGCGTAGAGGATAAGGTCAGATTGTTCGATAATTTCGCGTGCGCGCACGGCGATCAAATCGGGAGCACCAGGGCCGGCCCCGATGATATATACAGTTCCTGCAACAGTTTGAAATGTCATAGGCGGGAGAATAACAAAATCGGCCGAATTGTGCAGGATTCGGCCGATTTTTGTTTAAGACTGATGGAATTAAATGGAAAATCGCGTGAGTTTGTTTTAACTACCTGATACAACAAATACAACGACAGCTAACAATACGAGTAGACCAATGCCAAAGATCAAACCGTAGGTTGATTCCCTCTGAGTTGCCTTACGGGCAATCCGTAGCATTAAGTCATCCGGTTCATAACCAGACATATGACACCTCCGCAGATGACAAATAACTATCTAGCTTGCGAATGCACTTCGTATTTACTATTGTAGTACTAAGGTTCGGTATAAACGAAAATAAATAGACATTCCGTTGAAGATCAGATGCTTTTCAACGGTTTCTCTTTTCAGGCGCTTTGTCTAACGATAAACCACGATCATTTCGCCTTGCTCAATCTCAATTGAGAGTAGTTCGATGTAACCCGTTGAGCGTTTGAGGGCACGTTCAAAGCCGATCTCGATTTCGGCCGATAGGACAATTCTGACAAACAGATCGAGTGCCTCCCCATTAATCTCAGCCTGCTCCAAATCAACCTCTGGATCCCCTTCCTCAACCGTCAATTCAACAATCAGATCAACCGTGAGCGGCTGACCAAGCACCTGTTCTTCGCTTGCAACCGTCACAAGCCCCTGATCGAGCGTGACGCTGCTGCCCTCGGTTGTGAGCGGCAAACCTTGCCCCTCCGCAATTTCGATAATCGTTTCAAGAATATCCGCTTCGCTAAAGATAGCCGTTCGCTGGCTGGGGGTGGCGGTTGGCCGTGGGGTGGCGGTCGGTTGCGGCGTGGCGGTTGGGGTTATGTCTGTCGGCAACGGGGTTGGGGTGTTCGTGGGTGTCGGGGTATTGGTTGGGGTCGGTGTGTTGGTGGGCGTGGGCGTATTGGTTGGGGTTGGGGTGTTGGTAGGCGTGGGTGTCGGGGTCGGTGTGTTGGTGGGCGTGGGCGTATTGGTGGGTGTTGGGGTTGGGGTGGGTGTGAACGTGGGAGTTGGAAACAGCACGATCGGCGGATTTTCGCCAACGGCCGACCACGTGACTAATCCAAATACACCCGCAAATAGACCGAAGAAAATGCCAACAACTAAACCTCGTAACTGCTTCATATTAAGTAGATCTCAAAAACATTTTGCAACAATGAGCCGTTTTTGCAAAGCGCCACTTGCAACTTTACCTTTAAGCACTTTTTGTGGCGCACTTACGTAGATCACAAAAAATCCTTGACCGCAAAAATGGTTGAACAATTAGCCATGTGTCAGACGAATGAGCCGTTTTTGCAAAGCGCCACTTGCAACTTTACTTTCAAGCACTTTTTGTGGCGCACTTAATCGGTGGGTCCACATTGAATATAGTTATCGCGTACGATCATATCGGGACACCAACGGCTGGTTTGCCGCACATAAGCGGCGTTGCGTATTGTTTCACGGATGATGATGGCGTCTGTATCGGCCGATCTTTGGGAATCATACCCTAAAATGGCGGCTCGCCATTCACCTTGCTGCCAAAGAATCGTTAGATGATACCCGTTTGCCTGAAACAGGGTAACGTCACTTTGCGCGTTTGCAAAATATGGGTAGCCGCCGGCGACAATCATCCAGTCATTTTCGGCCGATAACATCACCAACTCATCCAGTGTCAACGGCCGCACAGGCGTGGGGGTGTCTGTGGGCGTTGCCGTGCTGGTTGGGGTGGGCGTATAGGTCGCTGTGGCCGTTGGTCTACGGGTTGCCGTGGCGGTCAGTGTGGGCGTATTGGTGGGTGGGGCCGAGGTTTTTGTGGGGGTTGCCGTATTTGTGGCTGTGGCCGTTGCCGTTGAACGGGTGAGCGCGAACGGCACACGTGTGACGGTCGTTGTACTATCTAAAGGTGTTAATGACGGCGCGGGCGTTTGGACCGCAGCCGCTGTTGCAGAGGCAGCGAGAACCTGCCCGCTGGTCGGGGGGAGCCAATCATTGGCGCTAACGCAAGCAGGGCGTGTTTGGCAGTTTGCAAACCAAAGAAACGAAAACAAACCAATCAGAACGCCGCTAACAACGCCTAAAGTAAGAGCTAGAAGAAATTTTTCATTTTCGGGCATGGGCTTAGATCCGAGCATCCAACAAGTACAGTATACCAGTTCTTAACACTGGGTGGGATTAGAGGGATATGCCTGATGGCGCCTGTTTTATATGCCTTATTGGCCATTATCCACTATCAATTATACGTTTTTATCTTGCCAAACGAATTGACAGCCTACAGTGCATAACGCACGACTGAGAACTATGTTGTTCCCAAAATAGGATTGTGCAGCATATTTCACGATTTGTTGACCTTGAACCGTGCGTTGTCACTCACCAACGCCCGTGTTATGCTTCCCCATTAACAAATTGACCGTTTGATGCAGGGGAAGTCGGTGGCTTGTTTATGTAAGAAATCCGACGCTGACCCGCAACGGTGATTTATGTCGCTTGCCGACATAATCAGCCCGATTACCTGTTTGAACGGCTTACACTTGTCATCATCCTCGTGGATTAAGGTTGTTGTGATTGACGAATGAAACCCATTCGATTGTCATTCCTTCGCAAACCCTCTCCACTAAAATCGATTGAAAACAGCAACGTTATTAATAGGTCATGGCAGCCGCAACAAGGCTGCGACTGTTGAATTTTATGCATTGGCCGCGTCTCTCTCTGAGAGGCTGGGCCAGCGAGTTGAAGCGTGCTTCCTTGAATTTGCCGATCCGCCGATCATTGAAGGGATTCAACGCTGTGTGGCGGACGGTGCAACGCACATTGTGGCACTGCCGCTGTTTTTGGGGCCTGCGGGACATCAAAAAAATGATGTGCCAGCCGTCATTAATTTTGCACGGGCAGAATGGCCAACCGTGACATTCTCCTATGGGACGCCGCTGGGTGCGCAATTTCATTTGGCAAAAGTGCTGGGCGAACGGGCCGATATGGCGCTGGGAGCAAGTGACGTGGGTGCTGAGCAAACGGCCGTTGTTGTCGTTGGGCGCGGCAGTCGTGACCCCGACAGCAACAGCGAAGTCTCAAAAGTGGCGCGGCTTGTTTATGAAGGGCGCGACTATGGCTGGGTTGAACACGCTTACTTTAGTTTGACAACGCCACGTGTGGCTGACATCGTGGCGAAATGCAAAGCGATGGGAGCGCAGCAGGTTATTTTGTTGCCTTACTTATTGTTTACAGGGCGCATTTACGAGCGCATGATTGAACAATCGGCCGAGGCAAGTCAACACAACGAGATCGCCGTCCTAATGACCCCTTACCTGTTTCCACACGTTGGCGTGGTTGATGCGGTGCTGCGTCGTTACGAAGAAGCGGTGTCTGGCAACGCCAAAATGACCTGTGACCTGTGCAAGTATCGCAACAAATTTGTGGGCTTTGAAGCAGAGTTTGGTCTGCCACAAACGAGCGACGCCAGCCACGGCTTGCGCGGCATTGCAGAAATGAACGCGCTGAACGCACACGGCATCGAGTCAAAAATGGACGAAATGCTGCCGCCTCGTTATCAAGACGGGGGTGGGGAGGTTTCGGCCGAACCAATGATCGCCGCCGATCTTCAATTTAATGAACAGGGAGACGTGGCGTGGAACAATATTTGGGAAGATTTTTGCGACCTTGCGCTGGCAGGTGGCGCTAGTCATCGCGAGACGTTGCTAGAACCGCCAACCCCTGACGAGGTGCGCAACAATCCTGAGAAAATGGCGACCGTTTCGGCCGAAATCGAGCGCGGCATTCGCATGGTGACAAACTTAGACGTTGTGCCAAGCCAATCCCTCGGCTGGATCGGGATGCGCTGCCACAGCGACGAAATGGCGATTTGGTTGATTCGAGCGATGATTGTCGAAAACGTGTTGGTGCGGCGCGAAGGAACTATTCTGTTTCTGCCCGCTGGCCCACACTTCACGCTCCAAGGCGAAATCAAAAATGTTGTCACCGTGGTGGCGAAAACTTTCCACTACTGGACCGAACATATGGCGTGGAAAATTGGGAAAGCTTCAGCATGATTCAATATGAGAAAAATCCAACGCGCATCACCGAAGGGTCGTTTGCGATGATCCAGCGCGAGATGGGCGAAATGGGGATTGTGGTTGATTCGGTGATTGCGCCAATCATTGAGCGCATGATCCACAGTTCGGCCGATTTTGATTTCGGCACAATCACACGTTACACCACAAACGCGGTGCAATCAGGCGTTGACGCCATTGGCAACGGCTGCCCGATTGTGTGCGATGTCAACATGATTCGCGTCGGCATCAGCGCGATTCGCACCGCACAATTTGGCAACGGCGTCCACTGTTTTGTTAGCGACCCCGAAGCGTTTACACGCGCCAAAGCGGAAGCAACAACCCGCAGCGTGATCGGCATTCGCATGGCGCACGAACGCGGCTTAATCGAGGGCGGCATCGTCGTGATTGGCAACGCACCAACCGCGCTTTATGAAGTGATCGAACTGATTGAACAAGGCGTGCGCCCTGCGCTGGTCGTGGGGGTTCCCGTTGGGTTTATCAGTTCTGTGGAAAGCAAAGACGCACTGATTGCGCAGGTGCGCGATGTTGACTGGATCGCGACGCAGGGGCGCAAAGGCGGCTCGCCAATTGCAGTGTCAGTCGTCAATGCGCTGCTGCGCTTAGCGGCTGAGTCGCCACGCACGGAAACAGACTAATGCGCGTGGTTTTAATCAGCGACACACACGGATTGCAAGACCGAGTAGATATTCCAGATGGGGATGTTTTGCTGCACGCGGGGGATTTAACGTTCTTTGGCGGCATTACCGATTTATCTGATGTGGGACGCTGGTTTGAGCAGTTGCCGCATAAGCACAAACTGCTTGTGCCAGGCAATCATGACTTTTACTGTGAGCCGCAGCGGTTGTCACAAGCACAAGCCATTTTGTCAGACGTCACTATTCTGATCGACCAAGCGGTTGAAATTGATGGCGTGCATTTTTATGGCAGCCCTTATCAGCCGAGTTTTCACAATCTCGCGTTTAATTTGCCACGTGGTGCGGCACTTGTCGCAAAATGGGCGCTGATTCCACCTGAGACAGACGTCCTGATTACGCACACGCCGCCGCATGGGATTCTTGATTGGACAACGCGGCGTGAGCATGTTGGGTGTCGAGCGTTGCGTCAGGCGGTTAAACGAATTCGGCCGAAAATTCATCTTTTCGGTCACATCCATGAAGCTTACGGTCAACTCGAACAAAACGGTACAACCTTTGTCAACGCTTCCGTCTGTACGCGCTATTTAGAGCCGATTAACAAGACGGTCGTCATCGATTTATAAAATGGGCGTCAGCAGTAAGTAGTAGCGGGCAAAAGCTGCCTACCACTTATTCGCTACGCCCTACTCCTTCTTCAAAAATGGGTCACTACAAACATTTAGTTCCAGCACGAAACCGTAAAGGAAATCGCACAGGGTACACAACGGGCAGCAACTCGGCAGCAGCGGCGAAAGCGGCAACTGTGGCGCTGCTGACAGGGGCGTTTCCAGAGAGCGTTACGATTACACTGCCGATTGGTGAATCGGCCGAAATGCGCCCGCAAGAAACGGAAATGGGCGCTGATTTTGCCTATTGTGGCATGGTCAAAGACGCAGGCGACGATCCTGACGTGACGCACGGCACGTTGATTTGTGCCACCGTGCGGCGCTCAGATCAAACGGGGATTGTGCTCAAAGGGGGCGTCGGTGTTGGGCGCGTGACGCTGCCCGGCATCGGTCTGCCCGTCGGCGATCCTGCGATTAATCCTGTGCCTCGTCAGCAAATTCGCGACAACGTGCGCGATGCGTGGCAAGCAATTTATCAGGACAACAGCGAGCCGATGCTCGAAGTGACGATTAGTGTGCCAGAAGGAGAACTGCTTGCCAAAAAAACGCTCAATGCGCGGCTGGGCATTCTCGACGGCATCAGCATTCTTGGCACAACGGGCAAGGTGTTTGCCTACAGCACGGCCGCTTGGCGGGCAAGCGTCATTCAGGCGGTCGAAGTTGCGGTTCACAACCACCCTGACGTGGCGGTACTGACAACGGGCGGACGCTCGGAACGGTACGGGATGATTTTGCGTCCTGAAATTCCAGAGGTTGCGTTTGTGCAGCTAAGCGTATTCACAGGTTCTGGGTTTGAGACAGCGGCGCGGATGGGCGCAAAGCGTGCGATTTTTGTCGGCATGACGGGCAAGATGATCAAAACGGCACAGGGGCATATGCAAACCCACGTGGCGGGAAATCAGGTCAATTTTGAGTTTTTGGCGGGCGTTTGTGAAGCGGTTGGCAGTTCGGCCGACTTAATCGCCCAAGTTCGCGCTGCAAACACAGGCCGTCACTTTTTAGAGCTGTGCCAAGCGCAGGGTGATATGCGCCCCGTACAGCGCGTGACAGAGCTGGCGCTTGAGCAGTTGGTTCAATTTGTCGCCAAAAAAGGGCGCACCGACATGCAGATCGAGGCGCTGTTGGTCGGGTTTAATTCGGCCGAATTACTCGCCTACGCCGCCACACCCGATATTGAAACAAACAGCACGCACAAGCCTGATGCGCCTCTAATCGAACGACTTGCCGCCGACCCTGCAAATTCTTACGCAGGAGATGAAGATGGGCGATCGATTACAAATGAGTAGAGAAACGTGGTGAACGGAGAATAATTAATAATTAGTAATTAGTTGTTAATTATTAATTATTTTCTTGCCGCCTTCAGCCTCATCTTGTCAGCTTCGTCTGACCAACCTGTTAGATCCAAATGACTTTTACACAAAATCGAATCTTGATTATTGGCATGAGTGGCGCTGGGGCTGACTCGCTGGCAAATCGTCTGATTGCGCGAATCGGGCGGGCTGATTTGCTGGTGGGTGGCAAGCGGCATCTGGGTTACTTCCCTGAGTTTGCTGGCGAATGTTTGGCGATTACGAGCAACATTGCGGCGGTGGCGGCGCGGTTGCAGGTTGCCGTTGAACAAAGTGAACGAGCGGTTGTGCTGGCGTCGGGCGATCCGCTCTGCTATGGGATGGCGGCGACGTTGCGGCGCTGGTTTTCGGCCGAAATGCTCGAAATCATCCCTTCCCCAACCGCCTTCCAACTCGCCTTTGCCGCCTTGGGCGAACCTTGGCACGACGCCAAACTGGTCAGCGCACACGGGCGCGATGCACGGCGACCGTTGATCGCCGCGATGACGCACCCCAAGGTGGCGATGCTGACCGACAACGTGAATCGGCCCGACGCGCTGCGCATGGGCTGGTGGCCAGCGGGCGACAGGTCGATGATGGACAAGCGTCGGTGGCCAAGCGCGATGCCACTTTCTGCATCGGTCCAGATGCCGGCGTCGTCCGGGCCTCGGTGGATGAGCTGGTCCGTCATCGCTTGCACGAGGCTGCCCAGCTCGGTGCCAGCTAGGCGTCCGGAACTGTCGAAAATGCCGGTCAGCCCGCACATG
>JBMZDF010000253.1:0-8656 GCA_049614105.1 Promineifilaceae bacterium (SeqCode) | reverse complement strand
CTAAGGTTGTTCCAAACAAATGATGGCCCAGACGCCCCAGCGGGGCGTCTCTACGGGTTATCGCCTCTCAAACAAATAGAAGTTCAATGAAAGACGCCCGTTTGGGCGTCTTTTCCGTTTATGGCGCATGGTAGACGTCGCTGGTAGGAAAATAGGGTAGATTTATTTTTGTATGAAGGGGTTAGGGAATCGGCCGATAAGAAAAGTCAAACACCTCGATCATGAGGAAATCGGCGATGGCCCAGAGGCCGAAACAGCTAAAGCTGATCACAACAATCGCGATGGCGATGCTGATGACGACGCAACTTTGGGCAAGTTGGAGGGTGAAGGGGGTGCGTGTGGGCCGAGGGGCGGGACGTGGCTCACGTGCGGGGGCGACTCTGCGCGTAGGGGGAGGGCGACGATTCGGCCGCGACTGTGTTTGCCGTTCTGTCACCACCACGGGGGCGGCTGGCTGGGCAGGCGCTTCTTCAATTGGGGGATTGGCGTTAATTTCGGCCGAATGTTGTTCCGGCCGATAAACCACACCCCGACCTTCACAAGCCAGTGCTGTGCAGTGATTATGATTTGCTTCCCAACAATAAGTGTGGTGTAAAGCCCCGTCCCGAGGGCAAACAATTAGCTCTGTCTCAGGCGCAAATGGCTGCTTGCATAAAGCGCAGTCTTCCCCAACATATTCATTCTCTTTAGTCGCGATTGCAGGGCGAAGCATGCGAAGGTTAAAAAGTAAAAAGGTGAAAGTGAAAAGCGATCAGGTTCTATCCTTTCTGCTTTTCACTGGGTCTTTTCTACTTGTGATGTAACGTTATCGGGCAGAGTTGCTGCTTCCAAACAGGAATGCAAAGAAGCGGCCGATTAAGCTACGCGGGGGGTCTGCCTGACCCGCAGGCTGTCGCACATTTCGCTCACGTTCAATGCGCTTTAGGCGTTTGTTACGTTTGCTAATCTGTGCATCGGTTGGTACTTCGTTCAGGTCAATTGTTAGTACTGACTCCCGAACGCCGTAGGGTTGGCAGGTGGTGCAGTTGCAGCCCAGAATCGCACATTTGCCGCCGTTATTGCCCCAGCAGTGCTGGTGATACAATGTATTACACTCGACACAGGTGACGGGTGACAATTCGCGCACGGTGGTCCCGTTTTCGACAGGGCCGGCACAAATGGGGCAAGCCAAACTTAGCTGGTTGGCTTCAGCAATATCTTCGTCTGTAATGCGCAGAAATTCGTTTTCTTCCATGGCAGAGTTAGTTTACCACGATCCTGCGGCCCAATGGGGCCATGCAAAACGGTATGGAATCACATTTGCTTTCGCTCGATCCCATGAAAAGAAGCCGCTTCGTTCGCCGACGGGGTCAAGCACGTAGGCGATATGCCACTTCTGAGTAAAGAAGTTCGTATGAATGAACAAGTCCATGTTTGACAAGAAAATGCCAAACCCTGGATGTGTATGATACCACCCGACCATTACCATATCGTCATCGGGGTACTTTTCAGCTAATTTGTCATTCATATACCGCCAACTTTCAGGCGTGTAGGTGACGCTGGCCCCGCTCATGCGCGTGTGCTTGGCAACAATCATGTCTCTGACGTGAACGAGATAACGACCATCGGGTTGTTTCTCTGGTCGTGGCCCAACCATGACGCCCGCAACTTCGCGCCGCATACTGCTTTTGGCATGTGCCTGCATGATGCGCAATGGGCGTTCATCGAGCCAGATGACTGTTGCATTCTGCGCTGGATAGTTGCCATTGCTCATGATACCCCCCGTGCGTATTTCGGGTTGTGGGTCGCGGGTCAGGTCAGTTGGGGATGCGTTGACCTCTGGCTCTTTATGAATTTGTTCAGACGCTTGGATCTCAATGGCAGACTCACGCGGCTGTTCGGCTGGTGCTTCTGGAGAGGGGGCTGCCTCATTGCGTGGAGGAATTTCTTCAATGTAGATTTCCTCGGCGTTGGCATCTTCCTCTGGCTCCTCAGTGTTGCTTTCGGCCGCAATCTCTTCAGACACATCCTCAATCTCTGGAACGTCATTGATCAACGTAATTTCTGGATCGTTGGGTGCTACTGGTTCGACAAGCGTGATTTCTGGATCGGCAGGTGCTGCTGGTTCGGGTGCTGTTTCGGCCGAATCATTGTTTGGCAACAGCACAACGCAATCTAACAGGTTAGCATGCTCATCGCCAACCCGCACGTTAATACTTGGGTCATCAATTAAAGCATTGACAGTTAAATCTGCATATGCTTCACCCAACGCCGCCTCTAATTGGTCAGCATATGCTTGAAGCTCATCTAAGGTGCAGTCGCGCAGTGGTTTAAGAACGCCATTCGCTTCAACAGCGTCATGAGGCTCAAGCTGTAACCGCACCGAGACTTTGCCCGCCGCTTCTGGCGGTGACAAAGTTAAAATGGCCCGATAAATGGTCTGATTTGTACTCATTGTATATAAAAGCTCGCTCAGCCTGAGCAAAAAAGCGAAAAGTGACAGGCGAAAGCAAGAAGAAAAAAACTTCCTGTTTATCCCTCCGCCCTTTCCACCAAAAAGATGTTAGCGATAAGATACTCAGCGACTGCTGAGAAAAAATAAGATAAGCGTGATTAAACTAACGACAAGGCTTGTCCCGCCTAAAATTGCACCAACCCACGGGCTGATTAGCGGTAAGCCATGCATGTCTGTCTTTTGGAGCGTTGTGTGAGGGCGTGGCATGTACCAAGAATCATCAACCGACACGTCCCATGAGACAACGGAGCGCGGCACTTCATCGGCGGACCCCGTTGAGGCTGGGATTAGTTCGTAGAAGCCTGGAATTGAACGGATGATGTCGCCCGCCCAGCCAAAAAAGCTGGCGGTGTCGCGTACAGGATCAACCACAAGGCCAACGTGCCAAGGTTGTGTAAAGGCGGCGGCATGAACGACCTCATCATCGGCCGAAAAGAAAACACCCAAGTCAGGGTGTGTGTGAAACCAGCCTACAACCTCACACTCGGGGTACGCCGTGCGATCGACATGAATTTGCGCCCAAGCATCTGCTGTAAAGGTGAAATGCACGGGGCCGTTGTCGTTGCTCTCAGCAGGGATTGCGGCGTTGACTTCGACAAATAACTGCCCGTTGTGCTGATACGCTTGGCCGAGCAAAACGCCGCCTAACTCAACCCGTGTGTTGCTCATGCTGTGGTCGCGAACCTGCGAGAGTGCAAGCTGCGACACAACGACATGTGGGTGGCGATCGGCAGGCAACGCGCCATGCAGGACGCAATCATCCTGTATCGGTGGGCGACCATGCGGCAGTTCAAAGGGAACGGCCTGTATTTTGACGTCGTCGTCCCCCAAGGCCCGCCCCTCACTGTTTAGATGGGGGTCAGTTTCGGCCGAATAGGGGTCCATCGCATTAGAAGAACTTGATGTCAAGGTCGTCAGCCTCCTCTGAATCCCCAATCGAAATGAGGTCAGATAGCGAACGTCCCTTCAATGGGCGATCATCAACCGGGAAAATCCGCTTGTTGCGTTGGGACCACGCAGCCGCCTTGCTGTTCATCGGGTCTTTGGGATCAAGATTTTTGTATTGAACCATTTCGCCCAAAGTCAACAGCAGCTCGTCCAGCGTTTTGGCCGCCCACCATGCACCAATACAGACAGCGCCTGTAATGTGAATATTGGGGTGGAAGATAGGCGTTAACCACTTCAATTGAGGCTGTTTAAGCGGATATTCAGCATGTAGATAAATGCTTACTTCATGGACATTGCGTAAGATAGGTTGTCCATTCGGCCGAACTGCCTCAACGCCTGTACAGGTAAAGCGAATTTTATAGCGATCGGGTGGATTGCCGTCCGTTGCAACAAGGTGGATTAGCTCGCTACGGTCGACTAACTCTTGGACACGACGAAATTCGTTGCGCAATCGCGTTTCACGGATATTAAAACTCATGGAAGGGAAGATTATGAAGAATGAGGAACGTTGAATGAAGAAAAATCAATTTCTTCATTCGTCATTCGATACCCATCATTGATCTGTAAATGAATAAGCAGAAATCAAACGTAGACCGATTTGTCGATCTGGACATTGTTTACAGCCCTAAAATCTGGCGGGATTAGGGCGATTTTAGCTTAGCCGGCGGTAACTTCTGGGAAGAGGCTCAAAATGTCGTCTTGCTGAACCCCTGCATCATCTAACGACATATCATCACCCAAACGTTTGCCGCTGTCGCGGTGATCAAGACGATAGGTAATTGGATTGCCGCCTTGGCTGGTTGGGAGTCCCATCTTGCTGACAAGCGCAGGAATGAGTCGCTTCATTGGCACATTGCCTGGGAGTTCAACGGGGGTTTTCTTTGATCCGGTTGGATCGTAAATGATGACTTTGGTGCTTGCCATTTAATAAATCTCCAATAGCTTGGTTATTTGATCAGTTTACCAGTCTGCAATAAATTCAGCAGTCTATCTGTGCTCAAATTGAGCAAAACTAATCATTGTTTCTAATCTTAATCGTTCTGCGAACATTTTTGTGTTTGCTTGAACTGATGGCTATACGCGAATAATTCTGGAAGGTTGCAGGGTTTTAGCGTAAATAATTGATTAGATCAAAACGTGATTTGCGCTACAATGCAACGAGTTTAATCAATTTTAAGCAATTTGTATTTTGGGTGTATTTTTTTTGATTGGGGAGCCTCTATGTATGTGAGGTAATGAAAATCATGACAGGCTTGGATCAATACATTGCGTATTTAAACAATCAGCTCTCTAAAGAAGAGCGACATACGCTAGAGCAAAAATTGGTAACGTCGGAACAGACGCGCCGCGATTTAGAGCGCGCACGTGGTATTGTGGCTTCTGGAGGAATGCCTGTTGTTGAACCACGTTCGTCTGTGCTGAATTCAGTAAAGGCTGCATTTCGCCGTCAGCAGCAACGATTGAAAGATGCGGTGACAAATTCGGCCGAAGTTGAATTTGATAGCTGGCAAAATCCCGCCTTGGGTGGAGTTCGTGGGCAAATCGCCGATCGCCAGATGCTTTTTAGCAGCGGTGACCTTGACCTCGACATTCAGTTCGCAAAAGACGCGGATGCACAAACACAGACAATGCATGGTCAGTTGTTAAGTACGACTGATGAAGTGATGTCTGGGATTGAACTAAACCTTTCTTTAGAAGATGGGTACAGTCGACGTGTGTTGACAGATGAATTTGGTCGTTTCCGGTTCTCATATTTGGCAACTGGACATTACGATTTACAGGTTCGTTTAGAAGAACGCAACATTCGCGTAGATATTAAGGCGTGAATGGAATTTCGGCCGAATAGGAACAAGTAAACGGGCATCTTACATTGCATCATGTGAGATGCTTATAGGTAGCAGAACAGGCTAACCTCCAAACATTATTATGGCAGACGCGCAAAGACTCTTGAGTATACAAGAGGGGGGCGCACAACGAGCTTGGTTGCAAGCAAATGCCCCTATGCCTATCCCTTCATTGGTGGCTGATTTAGAGTTAGCCGTTTTGTCGCATCGGAACAGTAATCCAAATCGATCTCTAGAAATTGCAAAGACTATTGAGGTAATTGCCGAAGTGTGGCAAGACGCCTTTACTTCAGCGTCTGCGAGTCAGGCGCTAGCGAATGCCTATCGTTTTTTGGGAGAACACGCGGAGGCGATAGCACACTTTGCTACTGCGTCGGTGAAATTTAGAGTTTTAGGCGAACTTCTTCGTGCTGTGCATGTAGAAATTAGCTACATCGATAGCCTAATATATATTGGTCAATATGAGACTGCTCGTTTGGTTGCAAGCAAAGCACGAACGATATTAGTTGAAACAAATAATGTTGTTGAACAAGGTCGTTTGCATATGAACCTTGGCATTCTTTCATATCGGATGGGTAATATGCAAGAAGCAGACGCTCATTTTATAAAAGCGAGACCACTATTAGAAAAGGCAAATCAACCTGAGCTTATTGCTATGCTTCGTGGTAACCACGCTAATATCCAGATTGAGTTAGATCAATATGTTGAAGCTCAGAGTAATCTGAAAGCGGCAAGAGCCGTTTTTGCATTATCTAATTCTACGCAAGCAATTGCGCGGGCTGATGCAAACCTAGGCTATTTGCTGTTTGCTCAAGGTGAATATGAGCAAGCACTCGACCTTCTTGACAAAGCACGCCCTGTTATTGAGACGATGGGCAACCCCTTTGAACTAATTACAACTGATTTGCACAGATCTGAAGTGTATCTTGCTCTGAATTTGTGGCAGGAGGCTTTGCAAACTGCGCGTCCAGCCCGGATCCAGCTAACAGAAGCGGAGCGTCTGCCATGGGAAATTGGACGCTTATGGTTAAATGAGGCGGTTGCAAAGGCACGTCAATTAGATACGTATGAAGATGCTTTGCTCAACGCGCGTGCCGTTTTTGCAAAAGAGGAGAATCGTTATTGGCTAGCGATTTCGGATTTATATGAAGCCACTTTTGCATTTCACCGAGAGGATTTTGAGACTGCAAAGCTGAAGGCTTCTACAGCTTCTACGAGTTTTAGATTGTTAGCTGTTTCCACACGTGTGGCTAAATGCGAAATTTTGCTTGGGAACATTGCTTTAGAGCAAAACAATCTAGATCGTGCGGTTGAACATTTTAATGCAGCGCAACAAGCACTAGGGCAAGCAAAATTACCTGTTTTTACCTATGCAATTTATTATGGGCTGGGTCGTTGTGACATGTTAAATGGTGAGCAACAATCTGCTCTCCACTTGCTTAGACAAGCAGTCAACGACCTTGAAAAATTGCAGAGTTCAATCACCGCAGAAGATTTTAAAATTGGATACCTTTCAGACAAGATGCAGCTTTATGAAACTTTAGTGCAGCTTTGTCTTGAGATTAATACACCAGCTTCTCTTGAAGAGGCTTTTATAACAGTTGAGCGTGCAAAATCTCGGGCGTTGCTAGACACTATGGCTCGGAATAAGGTAACAGATGCTGTGGCTGTTCCTGCTCCCTCGGAAGAAGAAGATCTGCTTGGAAAAATGCGTGAGCTACAGCGTGATTTGAGCTGGCATTATAATAAGCTGAATAACCCACTCGATGGTGGCGAACGCTCGTCCCGTTATCTTGTATCCTTAAATATGGCAGTTGATGAGCGTGAGCAACGCTTACATAAACTCATTCGTCGCCTGAGAACCTCACAAGCTACAAGTGAAAACTTCTCCCTGATAACACCTATCACTGTGAAGGCCTTACAAGCCTTATTACCTAATGATCTTTTGTTATTAGAATACTACACTGTTGGCGAACAAATTTTGGTGTTCGGCGTAACAAATCAAGATGTTTGGTATATTGCGCTTCCCATGAATTCTGGAACAGTAAGTTCATTATTGAGCCAACTGCGATTCCAAATGAATAAGTTTGGCTATAGTGAGCAATATCGCCAGCGCCACGCACGTTCGCTTCAGCGTAGTTGTGATGATGTATTAAATCAACTCTATTGTGGACTATTCCAACCCATAGAGAACCTTCTCTCAACTGATAAGGTCGTGATTGTTCCACACGGTGTTCTTCACTGTGTTCCGTTTCATGCGCTTTTTGATGGGGAGAGCTATGTTATTGATAAGAAAATTATTTCGTATGCTCCTAGTTCTACATTGCTTAGCCAAACGCTAAATCCTTCCAAGCGTAAGGAGTCTGCGTACCCAAGGATTGTTGGTCTAGATGATCCTACAATCCCATTGGCCCAAGACGAAGCGTATGCAATTGCTGAACTATTCCCAAATGCGGAGCTTCTGGTTGGAGCTGATGCAACTTTAGAAAATGTGACCCGGAGCCAAACCCCACCCTCATTTATGCACTTGTCCACTCATGCTCTTTTTAGAAGCGACAATGCTTCTTTCTCATCTTTAAAGCTTCACGATGGGTGGCTTAGTGTGAATGATATTTATTCGATGCGGTGTGTCCCACGACTTGTTACATTGAGCGCGTGCGAAACGGGCCGACATCAAGTGTTGCGTGGTGATGAACTCATTGGATTATGCCGTGGGTTTTTTGCTATGGGTGCAAAATCGTTAGTTGTTAGTTTATGGAAAGTTGAAGATTTGGCGGCTTCCGAACTGATGACGAAATTTTATCGCGATCTGCAAACGGGGATGTCTGTAAACAAGGCATTGCGTATTGCCCAACTTCAAATCAAGAAGAGAAAACCACATCCATATTATTGGGCCCCGTTTGTTTTAACAGGAAATATGGATACCAAAATAAACTCAAATTAAAAAG
Source organism: Promineifilaceae bacterium (SeqCode) (assembly GCA_049614105.1). Taxonomy (GTDB): domain Bacteria; phylum Chloroflexota; class Anaerolineae; order Promineifilales; family Promineifilaceae; genus CALECP01. The sequence continues at coordinate 422 of JBMZDF010000253.1, read as the reverse complement.
TCATTTAGAAGGTTGAGGACAGAAACAGTGTACTCAACCTTGATTTCCGAAAAATTTTTATTTTCTGTAATGGCGCTAATGAGACGAGAGGAACCAATGCATAGCAAGCGTAGTTATTTGCTGATTTTGTTAATTTTTATTACTTCTGCCTTTACTTCCCGAACAGTCGATGCCGAAGGGCTCTTTGAGACGGTTGTGGTTCAACTTGCAAACGCAGGTGATGCGGAGGCATTCCAATCTGATTATCAGCTTGAATTAGTAGACAGCGTTGAACAATTCCAAGTTTATGTATTTCAAGGAAATGCAGAAATTAGCACTGTGCTGCAAACAGATGAACGTGTGGTACTTAGTGCGCTTGAAAGCGTGATGCATGGGCAACCGTATTTCTGGGGTGCTAACCCTCCTGATATTGAGGCTCAACC
>JBMZDF010000252.1:0-8659 GCA_049614105.1 Promineifilaceae bacterium (SeqCode) | reverse complement strand
TTGGCATTTAGCCCTACCGTTTTTGTAGTTGAGCTAGAATGCAATCGCCCTGGAGCGGAAAGGCCCAGTACCTTTCCGCTTTTTGTTTTGTGCTAGGATTGACGCCACTTTCCCCTTTTTCCAGCAAAAATTGAATAGTCACGATTGCGTAGGGATTGCGTGTTCTCCGCGTAGGTCAAATTTGTTTTTCGCGCCGTATTTATAGATAGAAACGCAAAAACAAATTCGGCCGAAATTTCACTCGATCAATCGTCAACTCACTGGAGCACAACATGTTTAAGAAAGCAACACGCACTATCTTGTCAATCCTCTGCCTAACTATCGCAATACTCGCCAGCACGCGCCCAACCTTTGCCAACGGCACAAATACCATTGTGGTCAACACGTTAGACGACACCCGCCACTGGGAAGGTAACTGTAGCTTGCGCGACGCTATCAATTCAGCCAACAGTGACCATGCGCAAGACGGCTGCAAGGCAGGTGTCAGCGGCTTAGACACCATTATTTTCGCGCACAATCTACAGGGCGGCACGGTGGCTCTAACGGGCGAGCAGTTGCCAATTCACTCAGACATGACGATTCGTGGCAATGTCACAATCAACGCACAATATCGGTCGCGCATCTTTTTGTTGGGAAACAACAATACGGTGACGCTGGAGAACTTGACGCTGATACACGGCAAAGCGCGTTTTGGCGGCGGCATTGGTGTGCTGGGCAGCGACTTGACGCTGAAAAATGTGACGATGGATCGCAATCAGGCTACGCACAGCGGGGGCGCGATTAGTTATGGGAGCTTAGTCGGCCGATTAAATATCATCAGCAGCAACTTTAGCCGTAATACGGCCACTGTAAACGGCGCAGCTATCCGCAACTACGAATCAGACGTCAACATTTATGACAGCGTTTTTACAAACAATTTTGCAGGTGAAAAGGGCGGGGCATTATTCAACGACGGCGGCACAGTAACCTCATCCGCGACAGCCTACACACAAAACGCGGCTGACGAAGGGGGCGCTATTGCTCACGAAGACGGCCGCCTGACACTGAACGGTGATACATTCACCCGTAACTATGGTCGCCACAGCGGGGCCGGGCTTTATCTGTTGGGGTACAACATACGCATTCTCAACAGCTTTTTTGAAGCGAATACGAGCCGCGACGTTGGTGGGGCAATTTCAGCCAACACCGCCTCTGCTCGGATTAGCAACACAGGTTTCCAAGACAACGTGGCGCTGTCTGGTGGCGCAATCTACAGTTGGGACGCAACGCTTGACATCGATCACACCGTATTCAATCGCAACCGAGGACGTTTGGGCGGCGCAATCTATCACACGGAAGATCGCGGCATCATCACCTTAAACACCGTCATTTTGCAAAGCAACCGTGCAAACGAGGGCGGCGCAATTCACAACACGGGCAAAATGCGAATCACCGACAGCACCTTGGTTGATAATCACGCGATTTTGGGCGGCGCAATCTACAATACGGTCGGTTTCCGCCGCGCTAGCCAAATCATTATCGAAAACTCAACCCTTGATTTCAATGAAGCGTTTAGCGGGGCGGCTATCATGAACATCACGCCAGAACAGGTGATGGGAACGGGTCATATCGAGATTAGTAACTCGCAGCTAGCGAACAATATTGGGGAAAACGGGCCAGCTTTGTTTAATCAAGATGCTTTTGCAACGTTGACCGCAAACAACATTATGGACAATGAGGGCAACGCCATCAACAACGCAACAGGCAACGTCAAATTGTTTAGCAACAATCTGCATGGCAATCAGTTTAGCAACTGTGTTGGCAGCATTACTTTAGACAGCACGCTACCTAATCAAGACAGTGACGGTAGCTGCGCTCCTTAATGATTCAGAACCCCCACCTAACCTCCCCCGAAGGGGGAGGGATCTGATCCCCCTCCCTTCGGGAGGGGCTAGGGGAGGGTGCTTTGCTTTCCCTTCGGGATGGGCTAGGGGAGGGTGCTTGTTTATATCGTTTTACGTGGTCAATCCTACTTCGGCCGAATTGGATCTTCACTTATCATATAAAATCTATGATGCCTCGCACCACTTTTTTCTTGACCTTCTTTTTGTTTGTGCTGCTGGCGGGTTGCGCCACCGCGCCACCCCAGTTAAATGAGCCGACGATCAATTCGGTTCCGCCAGAGCCAACCAATACCTTGCCACCGCCCACAACCCCTTTGTCCGCCGTAGATCCTTGCACGACTGCGGCGCAGCAGGCGCAAATCGATCAATCTTATGCTGCGTATCAGGCGGCGCGATCGTTGGATGGGGATGCTGTGGCGGAATTGGCGAACTGGATGGGTGGGATTTCGGCCGAAATCATCACCACCTGCAACAACGCCATCTTTCAACCCACCGATCCCGAAACGCTCAAGGACCTGCTCGGCAAGCTACAGTCGGGCGGTTATGTCGTCTACGTGCGGCATACTCACACCGACCGTTCACGTGGCGACACAGACGTGAGTTTTGGCCTCTGTGATCAACAGCGCATTCTCAGCGATCGCGGTCGTGATGAAGCCCGCCTCATCCGAAATGCGTATGATCAGCTTGATCTGCCCGTCAGCCTGCTAATCAGCACGCAATATTGCCGCACGCTAGAAACGGCGGTGCTGGCCTTTGATGTGCCACAGGTGATCTCACGTTCACAGCTACATGAAACGCTGCTCGACTGGTTAGCCACGGAACCCGAAACAGGAACGAACGTTTTTATTGTTGCCCACATTGGCACAATTCGCGATCGGGTTGGGTTGGATGATACGTTTGAGGAGGGTGATTCGCTGATTTATCGGCCGATAGGGGACACCCGTTTTGAATATGTAGGGCGGATCGGGCTATACGATTGGCCGATGCTGGCAGAATTGAACAAATAGAAGGAACTGTGCGCGATGAAGGATGATGCTAAATAAAAATAATGGTTCAAGACGCCCCAGCGGGGCGTCTCTACGGGGTCTATTTCAAGATATTATTGGGGCAGGCTGTACGCTCGATGGATTTCTTCACCGATAATCGCGATGCCTTGTTCTAACTGATCTAATTCACCTGCATAGCTAAGTCGAATGCACTCATATTTGTGCTGCCAATCTTCAGCTAAGCCCGGGAAAAAATAATGGCCGGGGACAATCACAACGCCACGCGCTTTGAGCCGTTCGTATAGCTCTTGGCTGCTAATCGGCAGATTGCGAAACCAAAGCCAGAGGAAAAACGCGCCTTCTGGTTTGTGGATGTAGTAATCGGTTCCGTCTAGTGCTGTTTGCAAATGCGCCACGGCCGCTTCTGCTCGCTGTTGATAGTGTGGCTTGATTTGCTCGTTGCTGATCCGCAAAATGTCGCGAGACTGCACCATATCAAGCGCCAGTGCCGCGCCCATGCTGTTTGGCGCGAGGCTCAACACGGCGTTCATCCCTGTGAGACAGCTAATAATTTCCTCGTGTGCAATCACAATGCCCGTTCGCGCACCGGGCAAGCCCAGTTTGGACAGACTCATGCTGAGTACAACATGTGGCTCCCAATGCGGTTTGACATCTGTGTAAATGATGCTGGGGAAGGGCAAGCCATACGCATTGTCGATGATCAACGGGATGTTATGCTGCTTGGCGAGATCGCTTAATTGCGTGATTTCGTCTTGAGTGAGGACGTTGCCTGTCGGGTTGGTTGGGCGCGAAACACACATTGCGCCGATGGTGTCGTCAATTTGCAGCGCGTCAAAGTCAACGCGGTATTTGTAGAATCGATTTTCAAGCAGGTCGATTTTCGGCCGAAACGCAACAAAAATATCCTCCTCAATCCCAGCATCTTCATAGCCAATATACTCAGGCGCAAGCGGCAGCAAAATACGTTTATGCTTGCCCTCCACTGTCTTGCCTGCAAACAGGTTGAACAGCATAAAAAACGCCATCTGACTGCCGTTCGTCAACGCGATATTTTTCTCAGTGATCGGCCAACCGTATTCAGATCGAAAAAAGTCGGCCAAGGCGGAAACAAATGCCGTATGCCCCCCAGGGCCATCGTAAGCGCCAAGGATCTGTGCAAACCCTGCTTCATCTTCAAGCAGGTGCGCCATGCGTTCGCGCAGCAGCGCCTGCACGCTGGGGATGTGGCTGGGGTTGCCGCCGCCCATCATGATCACGCCGGGCTTACCAGCCATTGCGCCTAGATCGTCCATTAATTGCAAGATACCAGCATCGCCGACAAATTTTCGGCCGAAACGTGTTAATTCAAATGTTGTCATAAGGGAAATGGGGTTTCAGGTAAGAAGGACAACTAGCGATCCTTCTTACGTGCTGATACCCTGATTTTATAGGTTTGCGAGGAAGTCAGGCCAGAAGGCGTTGTGAATGATCATGCCTTCTTTTTCGAGAATAGGGCCGATTACTTGGGTTGGGGGCTTAATTCGGCCGAAAATTTCACTACTTTCAATTACATACACCCCTCCCGTCAACGCTGCCAAGGTGGTTGCGCCGACGCCATAAACAATACGCCGCACGCCGCTCCAATAAATCGCTCCGCAACACATCAAACAAGGTTCCGTGCTTGTGTAAAGCGTACACTCGCCCAGAAACGCCTTATCAAACTTCTTGTTTGCCAGACGCACCAAATTTGTCTCTGCATGATTGGTGGCATCACGTTCGGTCACGGTGGTGTTATCTGCCCGCAGCGCAATTTCGCCACGCCAAACTAACAGCGCACCAAATGGCTCATCCCCACGATCAACCGCCTGCTGCGCCAGTTTATACGCTTCACGAATAAAGCGTTCATGGTTGGCAACCTTGTTGCGCTTTCTCAAACTCGTCTGTGTGCGGGTCATGAGGCGCGTTCTTGTTTTCAGGGAGGGGGCAGCTTGCGCCACAGCAAGTGCCAACTGATCATTGACGTTGCGATAGGAAGCAACTTCACCACGATAGTGCGGATTCGCTGCTAAAAATGTCTCAACCTGCTGCGCCTCCGCATAGTCTAAAATGCCAAGCGCGTATGCAGGGATCAAGTCGATAAGTTCTTCAGTAGACATAAGCAAATCAAGAGAACGAAGCATATACAATGAAGAGAACGTTTAGTTCCTTATCTTCATTCGTCATTCAATAGTCTTCATTATCTTTATCTTTTCTCATCCATACGCAAACGAACCCGTGTCGGTTTGCAGAGCACGACGCAACAGGCGCATTGAGGTGCGGATGCGCGTTTTGACCGTGCCGAGCGGAATGCCCAGTTCGCGAGAAATTTTACTGTGGCTATACCCTTTGAAATAGGCAAGGGCGAGCAATTCCTGCTGTTCGGGAGACAGGTTGGCAATTGCCTGACGAACATAGGCTTGGGCAATATGCAGATTGGTGCTTGCTTCGGGGTTGCTCTGCGCTCTTGGTTCGCGGGTCACGTCTTCCCAACTGACGCTGCGACTTTCTGCCCGACTGCCTTCACGGCGCAGGAGATCGATCGAGCGGTTGCGCGTCATGCGTGTTAGCCAAACGGTGACGCTTGCCAAATCAGGGCGATAGGTGTGTGCTTTATCCCAAACGCGGGTAAAAATGTCGAGCGTGATTTCTTCGGCCGAATTGCGATTCCCAACCGTGCGCAACGCAACGCTAAAAATTAACCGATTGTATCGATCATAAAGCGCTGCCAATGCGGCATCATCCGCGTCAACAATCAACTGCATCAAGGCGTGGTCATCAAGAGCTGCATAATCCATTGCTGTTACTATTGTGGTCTGATATGGGCATCAACGCAACCAGTTAATTTGCACACATTATAATTGGAAGAAGTAAGGTGCATTGCGCAATTGTTACAACGTTCCGAATGTGAATGATTTAGGCTCGTTAAACCGTTTGCTGCAAAAGGCGCTGTGCCACGATTAGATTGCGATTTTTAATGACCCGATCAACACGATGCCCCAACGTTGTGTAAGGCGGCATGTCAAGAACGTGCAGGTCGGACGCAAATGCGACCAACGATCCCATCTTTTCCCACGAAAAACGGGTGGCGTCCCAAGAAAAGACGAGCACGCCGCCTGGGGCCAGCAGTTTTTCCCAGATGGGCAGCGCCTCTAGCAACAAATCTTCTAATCCCCCCTTATGCTGAATACCATAGGGCAGATCGCACACAATCAAATGCGGCTGTTTGACACCGCCTAGCAAATGTTTTGTTTGCACAATCTCGCCCTGCGCCAGCGTGCAGCGAGTTTGCCCCTTTTTGAGGTTAAATAGCCAGCGATGCGCTTTGTGCTTTCGCAGTCGTTCTTCTTTTACCGAATACGAAATTCGCTTTTCCTGCAAATATTGTTTCAGAAAAGTGGCGGTTAACTGCGTCGTCTTTTTATTCTGCTCGATTCCAATTGCTTCGGCCCCCAGCGCCAGCGCCACAAACAGCGTTGTGCCGCCACCCGCCAGCGGATCAAAGACACGCAGTTGCGACCAAGGTTTTTCCGCAAAATGGCTGCTAAAGCGGGCCAAATTACACATGAAGTGGGTAAACAGCTCGTTCGTTTTGCCTTTATAGCGTCGTGCCGTGATCAGATCGAGTGGAAAAGCTGGCTCGAACCCTGTTTCAATCGGCTGCAAAAACGGGCCGTCAAATGTTCCAAGCTGCTCAAAATAGTTAAAATAACCGCTTGTTGTGGCAAAGTAGCCCAGTTCTTTACGCTGTGCGTCGCTCAAGTCGCCTTCAATTTCGCACTGTAGATACTGCTGCCCACCAAGCAGACCGGGTTGAATTGAGCGTAGGCGATCTCGAATTGGGCTGAGTTGCAATTCGATTGGCGCAAGAAATGCGGTGAGGTCAGCGTATTGCGTACTACGCTGGGGGGCAATTTGAAATAGGATAGTTGTCATTGAGCCGCTAGCGTACCAGATATGCAAATATTTTTCATGTGGGAAATGCTGATTGGGTTGTTAGAAGGTGGGGAATCAAGGCGTGAGGGATAGTCACCTCTTTAGGAATTCAGAATGCACCCTCCCTTAGTCCCTCCCGAAGGGAGGGAGATCAGATCGCCCCTCTGGAGGAGGTTAGGTGGGGGCAACCTCGCAATCGAGATTGTCTCAATATCTTAGTTAGTTGAGTAGTCGCGCTGCTGGAAACGAGTAGCCGCTGCCCCAATCTGCCACGATGTACGCTGGATCTTTGGGGTTTTGCTCAATTTTGCGCCGCAGCCGATAAATGTGTGGGTGAATGCGATCTTCAAACGCATTGTCCAAGGGCCAAATTCGTCGCAACAGGAAATCTGTGCGAACGGTGCTGCCTGCGTGTTTCATCAAAATGTATAAAACTTTGGTTTCCGTGGGCGTTAGCGTGACGGCGTCCCCGCTGACGAACGCTTTTTTGAGTGGAAAGCTAACTTGCAAATGCTGATCGACATGCACAAGCGGATCAAGCGAATAACCATATCCGCCTGCGCGTTGCAGTACGTGCCACACGCGCACTTTTAATTCAAGCGCACTAAACGGTTTGAGGATGTAATCCTCTGCAAACTGTTGCAGCCCTTCGACTAGCGTTTGCTCCGTGTCTCCGTTTGATAACATGATGATCGGGAGATCGCTAAACTGTCGCAGGCGGCGGCATAATTCAAAGCCATCAAGTTGACGGCGACCCAAATTGAGATCAACAATTGCTAGGTGTGGCAGCCCGTGTTCACGAACGATGGCTGTGGCTTCACGCGGTGTGTGTGCGAGGTGGACTGTGTATGTTTCGGCCGAATTTAACACTTTCCTAATGCTGTGTGTGACTGTTCGACTATCGTCAACGACGAGAATGCGTTTCTTTTTACCTATATCCATGTATTTACCAATACTCCTAAAAAAGTTCCCAGAGTATAGATAGTAACACGAATGAATTAGCCCAGATGTGTGCAAATGGTACTGTATACGTCAAGATAGCGATAAAGGTTCAATTTAAGCAGAATACGAGTCGTTATTGGTGAAAGCCTAGCACCCTCCCCTAACCCCTCCCGAAGGGAAGGGGATCTGATCTCTCCCCCTTCGGGGGAGGCGAGGTGGGGGTTCTTCCTTACCCACACAAGGCTCTAAATTAGAAAGTAGAAGGGTTGGTATTGGAGGGGTAGGTGGGGCGTTTGCGCTTGCGGATGCCGTCAACCCCTGCCATCATGTCCTCAGAAAAGAAGCCGAGCATTTCGAGCGCAAGCGAGTGGTCAAAAATGGGGCTGGCTTGCAGCAGCCACTGGTTGAGGGCGCGTTTGGTGAATTTGATCGCGTGTCGTGGCCCCGTTGCGATGTCAGTTGCGACCGCCATCGCTTTATCAAGCAACTCATCTTGCGGCACGCACAGGCTAACCAGCCCCATGCGTTCTGCCTCTTTGCCGCTAACAAAGTCACTTGTCATCAAATAATATTTTGACTTTGCCATGCCAACGAGCAGGGGCCACACAATCGCTGCGTGATCGCCTGCCGCGACGCCCATGCGGACGTGACCATCTGCCAAACGGGCGTTTTCGGCCGCAATGCTGATATCGGCCAGCAGCCCGATCACCAATCCCGCCCCAACGGCCGCCCCGTTAATCGCCGTAATAATCGGCGTGTCACAGTGCAGCATGTTGTACACCAGATCACGTGCCTCATTCAGAATGCGGATCACCTCATCGTAATCTCGATACGCATTGGTGACCATATCGAGATCGCCACCCGCTGAAAAAGCGC
>JBMZDF010000251.1:0-8681 GCA_049614105.1 Promineifilaceae bacterium (SeqCode) | reverse complement strand
ACAGAGTTTAGTCTGTTCAGATACATTCGCTCGCAATTGCAGATAGGCTTCTGAAAGCTGTTCAGCATCCACATTAGCCTGCTCACAAAAGTCAACGGGTTGCGTTAGTTTAAGCACAGGTTGTGAAGTTTTTACAACCACATCTGTATCACTATTAGGTGAACATCCGGCAATCAATATGATGCAAATCATACTGACTAGCCATTTTAATATTGTGTTGGAACTTGTTAATAATCTCATAAATAGTGTCCCCATGTTGTAATAGTGGCAGTGCCATCCTCAATGACAATGCGCGTTCTGTCTGTCCAAGAAGAGTGCATCACAAACTCCCGTGCAAATCCTTCCTCTACTAAATACATAGCCCACTCGTCTCGAATAGTAGAGATACCAGCCTCGCCACCTCCTGCGTCTAACCCACCATGCCAATTATAGCCATCCTCAATAGTGTAGGACGTACGAACATCAACGATTAATTCACCATTAGCCCCTTCTGTAACTGAGATTTGAGCTGTCGAATGAATATGGAAGCTACCCATTGCATACCACAAATCGTTGGATTCTGCCCTGACTAACTGAATACCCTCAAAGGTATAGTCGCCTGGTCCATTAGCTATCGCGTCTTGGATAGCTGAATCAACCATCGCCTCATGCAAGGTTTCATAGGCAGATCTAGCATTGTTATCTTGCAGAATGTCTGCTGGATCTATAAATACATCATCTCCATTCCCGTACAGGAATTTAGTCATCATTTTAGCAGCAAGTGTATACCCTTTTGCTCTTGCTCCAGCGATTAGAGCTGTGTATCTTGTCCATAAAGTTCTCGCATCGCCATTTTCATATGCCTCTTCCATTTGTGAGACTAATGCGTCAGCGAGATCCTCTGCGAATGTATCAGCATGGTCTTGTGTCTCTTTCAGTCTACTATCATTGTTAGCACCTTCATATAAGTCTCCATCATCATCTGGTGTATGTCCGCTCGGATCTGTAAGCTGAATAGGAGAATTGTACACATATGCAAATCGATTAAATGCCTGTGGATTGGCCTCGTTGGGTATAACCGAATCGGCCGAAATAAACCGCCCAATCGCCCCGTCATAATACCGTGCATTGTAATCATACAGTTCAAGCCGCTCATCCCAACGCTGGTTAGTAAACAGGTGGCTACTGGCTAACTGCTCCATGTTGCCCTTCTTGCCTCGTCGCTTGCCCCAAGGGTCGCGCATCACAATGCTATAGGCAGCAAGTGCGGAGGTCGCTGCCATTTGGGCAACCAATCCACCCAAGTGATCGTTGAGGTTAAAGAAGATGTCACCCATCCCTTCACCCGTCTTTTGGGCGATCACCTGTCCATTGAAATGGTACTGTTTCGACGCAGAACGTGTGAGGTCATCATACTTCCACTCAAACAAGCCATCGCTCAGATTCACCGTTTTGTACGGCCCCTCCTCGCGCAAAATCATCTGTCCGTCGGCATCATAGCTAAAATTGACCTGCACCTTGTCCGTGCCAGCTTCTGCCAACATGTTTTCTGGCGTCCAGCGCAACGTCCATTCTTCACGGCCGATGTTCCTATCGCTATGCTCATGGATACGCATGGTCATGTTGCCGTTGGCATCATATTCATAACGCTCTTCATTATTGATGTGCGTCACACCGTGGATATGTGAATTATCTCCATTAGTACGGATGCCACTGTTTTGACCATACCCATATGCCATCACTTCAGCATCAGACCACCCTCGCGCACCTGCTGCTTTCCGATTGGTTCGTTCAACAATGTTCCCCAACGGATCATAGCTAACTTGCTGGCTGTAACCAAACTCGGAACTCCCTGCGGTTGTCTCAGCATCAACAAGACGGTTCAACCCATCATACGCAAATGTCTGACGTTGGAATCCACCACGTAGGTCGTTATGAGACTCCTCAATCTGTATGATATTGCCATTGGCATCATATTGGTACGCGAAACTTGGCAAATAAGCTTTGTTCACTTGCTGTGCTTGCAGGCGACCACCCACATCATAAACATAATCAAGCCTCACATTATTGCCATAGTTTAATGCAACAACTTGACCCATTGCGTTGTAGGTTGTATCAAGCACAAACTGTTGTCCAAAATTATTAAACAACCCTGTTGCTTGTCCTGTCAACCCATCATATTCGGTTGTCACAACTTCCTTATCTGGGTAGGTTATTGAAAGTGGCATGCCACCTTGAGTATAGGTGAAGGCGAATTCGCTCTGTCGCTCCTCCTCAATGGGTACGAGACTAGCCAGCGCCATGATGTCGCGAGTCTCTGATGCAACCCGCCCCATTGAATCATAGCTCCAAGTCGCGCTGTTGTGCGGCATTCCAATCGCGTCATACGCCGTCATCGCTACCCGTTTGCCCGTTGCTGAAACATCTTCCATCGCACCATCATACTCATACGACGCGATCATCGTTGTTGCTGCTGTATTGGGCTGATACAGCCATTTAGACGTCAAGCGGTTCAACTCGTCATAGGCAAACTCCATCTGTTGATCTAATGCATCTTCCTGCCAGATCAGGTTGCCGTTAACATCATAACGATATACCCAATCCCCCATATTAGGATCGTTCATCGCCACTTTCTGCCCCAACATGTTGTAGGTCATCGTTGTGGTCTGCCCCAACGGGTTTGTTACATGGGTCAAGTTACCAATCGCATCATGCTGATATTGTGTACGATAGAACTCAAACTCCCGATAATCATCAATCTCTAGCGTACCGCGATTGACATGTGGGATAAAACGTATCGTATCAAATGCATTCTTGCTATTGGGCAAACGCACGCGGTACTCTGCTCGGTTTTCGGGATTGCCATTTTCCCAGATAACTATCGAGTATCCTTCGTCCTTCTTGTCGCTCATACGCATGATGAGGTTGTACCAACTATCAGGTTGGAGCGTCAATAAGGTTGTTCGCAGGTCACTGCGCCGCCTGTCATTCTCATATACATCAACCAGTGCGGTGTTGTTCTTGAACACCAAACGCCAACTGTGATACCCATTCCCCCATGCCGCATTGTCAAGAGAAATCACCCCATAAGCTTTGTCAGACGCCTTGAAGCGCATCGCGACACCTGTATCAAAGGTAGAAGTAGATAAATCGCGTGTTGCATATGCCCAACCAGGATGGCCCTTAAGTTTTAACGTGCCGCCAGTTGAAACTTGGTAACGGGTTGTCCAATCCGTCGCAATCTGCCCGCTGTCAAAATTGTCGTGAGCCAGTATATCTGTCTCATCTATTTTGATTAGCTGCCCCCGTGAATCCACAAAGGATGCTTTTAGCGTTTGTGGGGCGGCCTCATTTTCAAACTGTAGTGCGGCAAATGTATCGACTTTTGTGACGTTTTTTCTGACGTTCACTTGGAATTTGTAGTCGCGATTGTCAAAGGATGCAGGTAACGACAGCGAAAATTCACTTCGTTTGTCAGGATTTCCTTCTTCCCACACTTCCATGACCCAATCTTTATCACTACTGTGCGAGGCTCGCAGCACAAGTCGATACCATTTGCCAGGCGTATAGCGGAATAGGGCGCGATCATCACGGCGTGAACCATCTTGATAGATGTTGGTTCGCATGGACCCATCTTCGGCAAAAATAACACCCCAGCGGAAGTAATCAGACCCCCAACTGCCAGAATGCATCATGAGAACGCCTGCTGCGCCCACACCTGGCTTAAAGCGTATGGAAGCACCTGTATCGTGCCCGTTCTCTGGGATTTCATAGTTTATATATGTTCCCCAGTTGGCGTTATTTGCTTGAAGACGGGCGAGTCCGTTTTGTGAGGAGATGTTTCCTACTTGGTTCCACTGCGAGTCAATTCCGCCCTCAAAATCATCACGGGCGCTTTGTGTTGCACCCGCCAACGGGTCGCGTGGCGACTGTGCCCAGATAGCACGTTTGCCCGTCACTGTTTCGCCTACTAATCCGTTCGGGTCACTGACGCTGACCGCTTGCCCCAAGGTATCATAGGTTGTATATGTTTTGGCAACCGATTGACTCGGTTCCTCATACCAGTTGCGCCCTGCAAAACTGTGCTTGGCAGGTTGACGATAGGGAACAGTTTGAGCCACGACATTGCCAGCAGCATCATAAACCATGTCGGTGATAAGAAGGTGGCCCGTTTGTTTCTGCCCGCCAAGCGGTCTCCAATCGCTATCGGCTTGGTGCGTTTGAATGACGCGACCCAAACCATCATAGAATTCAAGCTGACGTGCGCCCTGTAATGACCAGACAGTGGCATTATCTTTGATCTTTGTCCACGTTGTGAGCGTTGCATAACGGTCAATACGGCCATCACGATTCCAATCGATCGGGTCATCATAGGCATAACGTACATCAGGGGAGTTAGAGGCTGGATAGTTACGTTCCGCACCCGTCCTAACAGATTTTAGTCGTCCACGTTGGTCATACCAATAGATTTGCCAAACGTTATCTGCCCCACGTTTCTCGCGCAGCATACCTGGCGCTAGGTGTTGGTTATGTTCAACGCCTGAATTGAGACCTACATAGTAGAGCTCTTCTGTATGCCCCTTCGCATTAATCGTCTTAACAGGATAAAGATTATAGGCACTGTCGAAAATTACCTCCGAAGGTTGCCCCTTGGCATCAAACGTTTTGGTAACGTTACCGTAATCATCGTATTGATTGATCCCCATCGTGACGAATTGTTCAGATAGAGTGCCTGATGTCTGCTGACGTGTAGCGGTAGAGAGCATCAAGCCGCGATCCATATCGTACTTAGTACGTGTTTCGCCCATCAGATTGCCATCATCATAGATTGCCTGATACACCTGTTTCCCAACTATCCATTTGGACAAGTTGTGCTCGTACCAATATTCTGTCTTAACCGTACGCCATTTGCCGCCGATGTTGCCAGCCTCAACCATCTCTAGCGGGAGTCCGAACTGTTTTGGATGCAGATCTGAGGAAGGGCTTGCTTCTGCTTTGTATTTGGTTGTTTTACAATGTCGGTTTGCCGTTCGGTAATTGTGCGCCTTATCTGGGAAGATATAAGTACATTGCGTTGTTGGAACCGTCACATACGCATCGCGGCGGTCGCCTAACGTTTTATAACTGTTCCACGTTTCTTGAATCACTTTGCCATCGCTGTCCAGTACGCGGCTCATTCGCTGCTTACCACGAAACAGCAAGCCACCGTATGTCCCTCCGTACCCATCCAGCGGGCCGTTTTCTTCATACCCACCACGATAGAACGTGGAAACCGTTTGGTTCAGAATAGTTCCGTCATAGTCTCTCGCAATTTTGCGAACAGACCCAAAGCCAACCAAACTACCTGACCCATATTTGAACTCATAGAAAGGGCGTCCCTTATCATCTTGGGGGATATATTGTTTCTTCGATTGACAGATGAATCCACTCATGCCTGCACCCAGTGAGAGGCGATTTGGATCCACATAATTGTAGCAAGGGGCGTTATAATGGTAAGTTGTCTTGGCAACTTGTCCGCTGGCAGGGCGCTGAGAATGTTTTCGCCAGCCCGTCACGCCATCGACTGTTTCAACCCGTTGGACAAACCATGAGTTAGCAATTGCATGGTCCCCTGCATCTGTTCGGCCGTCACGTTTGAAACGTCCATCATGTTGATAAACAAACGTTGTATGACCACCTGCTGGAGCGCGAACGCCTGTTAGGTATTGGAATTGATAACAAGCACGTCGTTTGCCCTGATGGTGCGGGAGAAAATGGTCGCCGTGTCCTTTAGTCCCATACTCTAGCTGGGTAGGAGGCATCGCGGTGTTGTTATAGCCATACGTCCGAATCCAGTTTAGGCGGATGCTGACGCTTGCTAATGAATAATGTTCATCCCATGTATTACTGTTGTAACAGTTATTGCCATCCATGTTGGAACGCATCCAGATGTCATAATTGAAATTGACGCGGTGGATTGGCTTTCCTTTGCTTGGGCTATTAATGCCCGCAAGGTCAAGATGGTAGACTCGTACATCAGTGACCAGTTTATAAGGGTGTTCTAAACGTTGGCGACCACGCTCATTGTAGTAAAAATCATTTGATTCAAAGCGGACAACTGTCCCAAAGCCCTCCTCTAGACGGAAACTTGCAACCTGTGGGTTGTGGTTCGTTTGAAGTGCAGCAAAATTGTATTTAATCTCAAGCGGGATAGTGTACAGGGTATGCTCACCATCGACGCTTCGATGATACTTTTGGTAGTTGTATTGGGCTTGATTGCCTTGCAAGTCGGTTACGGTATCAACATCCCAACGATAGGCACTGATGCGACGGTCTTTTCCATGCCATACAGGTGTTCCATTATCATGGTAAAAGATAATGTCATCGTCCCACATCCAATGAGTTGACTCAGAGTCATGCGTGTATCCGAGACGATAGACTGTGCCATTTCCTGTTTGTACAACCCAAAAGATACCATCTTGACTGGGTGCAGACGCCATATAGTGCATCGTCACACGTACTGTGGGATCTCCTTGCGCTTTGAACTCTAAAACGCCACCGTTTTGGCCCATGTAGAGCAAATTGTGGTTGCCACCATTGATCTGGAGCGAATATTGATCACCATGGTAGCGACGATCATGAGCGCGAGTGGAGGCAGTACGAACGATAGCGATTCCGTTCATGCTCCAGCCAAGACCAAATCCGCCCTGTGGTTCGTTGTTATTGGAAGTCATCCCACGCAATGCGGCGCTTGAATAAGACACATCTACATTAGGCGTCAAACCACCACGCCCTGCGGGGAGCGGAATTGCGTGTTGATAGGTTGCTGCACCACTGAATTCAGAAATAGTTGGCGGCGCAAATTGCGGTCTTGCTGATTCGGGGCTGTTGCTGCGCGTTGTGCTACGTTCGGCCGATTTTTCTTCAACCGAGCCAACCGTACCCACAGAAACATTATATTGACCCGCCGTTAAATCGTTGACCGTAAAACTGATGAGACCCAGATCATCATAGGTTTTGACCAAAGGAATCACAACGGCCGCAGGGTCATTGACTGGATGGAGTGAAACAAACCAAACGTTGAGATCGTCCTTCGTGATTTCCATCCATTCGCGGACATCAAGGGCGATGTTAATCGGCCGATTAGTATGCGTAATCGTCTCACCACTTTGAGCCGTGACGGCAAAAGAAAATTCAAAGACCATTTCGGCCGATTGTGTTTCAATCGCCTGCTGCATTGTGTCCGTCGGCGACGCCACTGGCGGCAAAATCGTAATAAGTTCGCCAGACTCATAGCTTGCGCTCACAACCCCTGACGGCGTCTCAACAGGAATTTCAGTTACATCTTCATTCAGCGTTGGCTCACTAGGGACAACCTCTTCAGGTTCCGTACCTGCTGATTCAGTTTCCCCTTCTTCTGGAAGCGCTGGCTCCGTCTCAGGATCGATTGGCTCGATAACTTCCACTTCAGGCGGCTCAGGAAAATCATCCTCTGTCTCGCCCGTGCGATCATCATTTAAATCGGTGTCTGCGGATTGCGACGGTTCTGTACTGTCCACAACAGCCTCGGTAGCGTCTGCTGTGTCAGCAACTGCTGCGGTTTGACCCTCCACAGGTTTTTGATGGGCTGTGCCCGTATTGTCCATATGCTCAAAAACCAAAGGAAGATAAAGCTTACTTGAAGATGGTTCTGACTTGAACGTTGGGCTAACTGGTGCGCCAGTTTGAAGCGTAACCGTATCCTCAAAGCTGTCTGCTTCGACAACAATCAGCATATTGTCGTCTAACAGGGCAGCGCCGCCTGATGTCGCGATTGTCAGGCTGTGTTCGCCTTCGGCCGAACGGCTGCTTTGAACAGGCAAACGGGGTGCGTCAGACGGCATCAACGCGGCTAAGGTGTCTGCTTTTTCGGGAAACTCGAATAAGGGGGTGATGGCTGCGTCGCTATCATTCAGAAAATCTTCTGAATTAGCGTCATCGCCCTCCTCTTCCTCTTGGGCCGCAGCAAGATTTGGGCGCAAATAACCTGGGCCTGGATCAAAAATGGGCAGCGTTATTTGAAGCAGCATGCTAAAAATAATATAGACCGAAAGCCAATGGCGTTTATCTAAAGCAAGACGACATAACATAAAAACCTCCTAACACACTAACATTGTGCATTTATGTCTGATTAGATTTAATTGTGGAACTACATTTATTGATTCGATTGAATAAGGTTTACTAGCTAAGCACCCTGCTTCAACCTTTTACATTTCGTGCAAAAAATCACCAACGTCCTCCTAGTGACATTTGTCTAAAACAAAACAACGTAACATGAAAACCTCCTAACACACTAATATTGTGCATCTATGTCCGATTAGATTTAATTGTAGAACTACATTTATTGATTTAATTGAATAAGGTTTACTAGCTAAGCACCCTGCTTCAACCTTCTACATTTTGTGTAAGAAATCACTAACGCTCTCCTAAAGAAGGCTTACAAAGCTAGCATAGATTTACAATAATGCAACCTATTGACAAGCCTATTTGATAAAATTCTGGGAACACTTACTTAAAATTTTAACTTTTTGCGGGGTTTCATGCGTTTTTTGTTTGGCGGACGGCGCAATATTCGGGTCGAACAGGTCTGTTTTGGTTGTTAAACTAGGTGTATGAACTACTTTAGCCAACAATCGGCCGATTATCAGCGTATCGAAGAAGCGATTTACTATCTTGAAGCCAAC
>JBMZDF010000250.1:0-8722 GCA_049614105.1 Promineifilaceae bacterium (SeqCode) | reverse complement strand
TCGCAGCGCCTCACGCTGGTACACGAACTGAATCATGCGCTGCAAGATCAAGTGTATGGGCTTGAACTTGATAAGAGTAAGGACGAGGAAAAATTCGCATTTCGAGCGCTTGTTGAGGGTGAATCATCACTTGTTGAAACGCTTTATATCTCTGAGGGGTATATGAGCAGGCAAGAAGTTGAACAGTTGCTTGAAGAATTTGAAAACAGCGAACGCCCCGATCGCAGCACGTTCCCCGAAGTAATTGTCAACGCGCAACTGTTTCCCTACACAGATGGGGCAAAATTTGTGCGTACACTGTATCAACAAGGGGGAATGGAGCGCCTCAACCAAACGTGGGAAACACCACCAATCACGAGCGAACAGGTGCTGCACATCGATTTGTTTGAGGCGCGTCAAGGGCCAACCTTAGTCACCGCTCCCGTGTTGACCGATACGTTAGGGGCAGGTTGGGAGCTTGTGGCAAGAGACGTGCTTGGCGAATTTTTTATCTCTGAATATTTAGATGTGGAGCTTGATGAAGCAAGCAGCAACCGTGCGGCATCTGGTTGGGGCGGTGATCGTTATGTGATTCACTGGAATGAAGCGCAGCAGCAAATCGCCATGTTGCTTGTGACCGAGTGGGATTCAGAGGCCGAGCGTATCCAGTTTGCAACCGCCTATACCGATTATGCAACGCGCAAATACGCTTCAGACGGCACAACAGAAGCTGATGACGCCATTTGCTGGCAAGGTGAGGACATCACCTGTTTGTATCAATTCAAGACACGAGCGCTCATTGTCCGTGCGCCCTCGCGTGAGCTAATTATTGAGATTTTTGCGTTGACCCAGTAGGGTTGAACGGTGAATAATTAACGGGTGTGTTTCATTTCAGAAAAAGCGGTGGCTGAGCATGTCGAAGCCTGAGCATGTCGAAGCCTGAGCATGTCGAAGCCTGAGCATGTCGAAGCCTGAACGACATGCCACTGCGACTTCGGCAGGCTCAGTCTCCGTTAAACTTCCAACTCGTTTGAAACGCACCCATAATTAACAATGAACGCAGAATTGTGAATGAAACGGTGCTGAACGCAATCACAATTTCTTGTTAGTTCGTCTGAACCCGATACCAGTATTGGTAAAGGGTTTGGAACCCCAAATTTTCATACAATCGAATCGCGTTCGGATTATTGACCATCACCTGTAGATAGGCGCTCGTTGCGCCGTTTTGTTGCGCCCATGCAAGCATGCTGGTGACAAGCTGTTTTCCATACCCTTTGCGGCGCTGATTTTCGTCGGTGATGATGTCGAAAAGGCCGAAGTTGCTGCCGTCAAGCACGCCAAGCCCACAGGCGACGGGCTGCCCTGCAACCTGAAAAATCATGGGGCAGGTGGCTGGCACAATCGCTTCGAGCATTTCCTGATGGGTTGCTAGCGCCTTCTTGGGTTCAAATTGATGGAAGATATGCAGCCAATCGCTGAGATTATCCATGACAAGGACGTTTGTCGATGGCTCAAAACGCTGTGTTGCTAGGTCTGTCGTCTGGACGTTGGTGAGGTCGATTTGACGATAGTTGCGTTGGGCGAGGGCGTGATCGAGGGTGGGAGAATCGGCCGAAAATCCCGGCAATCGAAACACAATTGGCAAATTCTGTTGCGCATACAGCGTCTCACAATAAGCAATTTTCTCGTCCAGCGGCAATCCGCCTGCCCAAAGGGGCGTCACAGAATTGGCGCGTTTTGTATATCCTTTGGAAAAGCGCACAACCCAGCGGTCATAAAGCAGCGTTTGTAATCCGGGCCATGCGTTGAGGGCAGCTTGTTCGATTTGTTCAGGTGACATTTTGTTAAAAGAACGGACGAAACAGTCCGTTCCGCAAGTTAGCGAGGGAAGGTGGTGAGAGGCGCGTGATACCACTCATTTTGTGTGTCGGCGTACCGGGCTTGGAAAAGTGCGCGGTCGAGATCTGATGTCCATGCGCCGTTGAGCATGAGATCGGCGGCGAGATGACCGATTGCGTCAGACGGGCCAGCCCCCGTGCCGTTGCCAGCAGCGGCGACATAAACACGGTCAGCAATCACAGCATCGACAACGGGCTTGCGCGTTGGCGTGTAGCAAACGATGCAGGGCTTCATGTGCCAATCAATCACTTGTAAATCTGGGAAAAGTGACGAGACCGCTTTGCGGGCGGCTTCCTTGTGCGCGTTGACATTTTTGCCTGCAAACCAATCGTGAATAGCAGGCAGCGAAGGATTCAGCAGATCGGCAGGCGTGTCAAACCCTGTTTTTAGATAGTATTTGCCATCAGGATACAGCAGCGGCGGCACAAGGTAGATGCCGTGGATTTCAGGATCGTTGATGTCGTAGTCAATGCTTGGGAGATGTTGGAAGCGTTCGGCCTCCGCTTGGGAGACTTCGGCTAGGATCGTTGTTTCTGATTTTGTGCGGATGGCGAGCTTGCGCGGCAGGAGATTGAGGTGGTTGGTGAATGCGCCTGTGGCGAGGAGTAGCTTTTCGGCCGAAAAAACCTCCCCCGCCAACGTCCGCACCTCAACATGCGACCCCATATCGACCACATCACGAACCGTTTGGCGAATAATCTGCGCCCCTTGCTGCGCGGCAATCGTTAGCTGCGCCTCTGCCAGCTTGCGCGGATTAATGTAGCCAGATGGCGGCCCCTCCCGATAAACGATGCGATCGGCAGGAATGGTAATCGGCATATCGGCAGGAATCGTTTTAGATGTGAAGGCATGAATCAAGCCGTCATTGTCATGTGCATACTTACCAGCTTTGCGGCCGCCATCCTTTGTGATGCTGAAACGGCCTGCTGGCGTGTAAAACGGCACGCCGCTCGTTTCCTCAATATGCTGATACTGCCCAATGGCGGCGCGATGCAGCGCCGTCCATGTTGCGTCCGAACCAAACATCGAGCAAAGACGACCGTTGTCATAATGGCTGGCAAAAACGCCGTCGTGCTGCGCCCAATCGACTGGCTCTGCTGGCCCGATCAGGCCCACATTGTTTGATTGTGCGCTTAGATAACGAAGTGCGGCGGAGCCAAATAAGCCGCCGCCAATGACGAGGTAGTTAAACATGAAATTCCTTGAAGCTAGTTGCAAATAGTGAACCGTGTCCCTCTATTGTAATTGGAACATGGGTAGTTGAGCTATATTTTTGCAAGGAATCGGCCGATGCGATAAGAATTAGCCATTTGAACTGCTTGGCAACACGATAACTGATTCATCAGGGTTGTACAAGAATAGATTCAAACGCTTGTTTGAATTTGCCGCACAGATTATCATCATGCCCTGTTTGACAGCGTCCGAAGGAGTTCAGATGAGCTTGCGGCTCACCACCAAAGCATAAAAATCAAGCCGCTCAGGAGAATTTAATGGCAACCACCAACACCACCCGCAAACATTTTCGTACTTGCAACCTCTGTGAGGCGATGTGCGGCATTGAGATTACGCTTGATGGCGATAAGATTTTGTCGATCAAAGGTGATAAGAACGACCCCTTTAGCAAAGGACATATTTGCCCAAAGGCGGTCGCGTTGCAGGACATCTACCACGACCCCGATCGGCTTAAATATCCTGTTAAGCGAACCGACACAGGGTGGGAGCAAATTAGCTGGGATGAAGCGTATGGCATGGTTGCTGATAATGTGAAGCGCATCTGGGCTGAAAGCGGCGAAAATGCACTTGGACTCTATCTCGGCAATCCGAATGTTCACAATGTGGGCGCGATGCTGTTTGGCTCCGCCGTGATCAAGGCGTTGCGCACGCGCAACCGTTTTACCGCGACCTCTGTTGATCAGTTGCCACATCACGTTGCGTCCCGTTTTATGTATGGGCATCAGTTCAAAATGCCTGTCCCAGATGTAGATCGCACCGACTACTTTTTGATTTTGGGTGCAAATCCGTTGGCCTCAAACGGCAGCATTATGACGGCAGGTGGCATTGAGCCGCGCATGAAAGCGATTCAGAAACGTGGCGGCAAGATTGTCGTGGTAGACCCGCGCCGCACAGCGTCGGCAAAGATGGCGGACGAACATTTCTTTGTGAAGCCCGGCAGCGACGTGTTGCTATTGCTGGCGATGGCGTACACGCTGTTTGAAGAAGGGCTGGTCAACATGGGGCGTTTGGGCGACGCGGTTGAGGGGTTAAATGAGGTGCGCGAACTGGTGCAGTCGTTTTCGCCTGAGCGGGTGGCGGCGCATGTGGGCATGACGGCTGGCGCGATTCGACGGTTGAGTCGAGAAGTGAGTTCGGCCGAATCTGCCGCCATTTACGGCCGAATCGGCCTCTCTATCCAGCCGTTCGGTGGTCTCTGCAACTGGTTGCTCAACGTGCTCAGCGTTTTGACAGGCAACCTAGACGAACCCGGCGGCATGATGTTCGCCAGCCCCGCTGTGCCTGTTGCCACCAAACGCAATTTTGGTCAAACGGGTCGCTGGCGCAGCCGCATCCGCAATTTGCCCGAATTTAGCGGCGAACTGCCCGTTTCAACCCTTGCCGAAGAAATTTTGACGGAAGGGGAGGGCCAGATCAAGGGAATGATCACAATTTCGGGCAACCCTGTGCTTTCGACCCCGAATGGGGCAAACGTTGATCGCGCATTTGAGTCGCTCGACTTTTATGCCGCCATCGACATTTATATTAACGAAACGACGCGCCACGCGGACGTGATTTTGCCAACGACGACTGGTCTTGAAAACGACCATTACGACATCAGTTTCCACAATTTTGCCGTGCAAAACAGCGCAAAGTATTCGGAGCCACTGTTTGAGAAAGACGAGAACCAGCGATTTGATTGGGAAATCTATCGTGGCATCACTAAGGCGCTGGCAACGGATGAACGCCCCTTCAACACGAACGATCCACGTAATACGGCGACCCCTGCACAGATGCTCGACTTTCTATTGCAAAACGGGCCGTATGATATGACGCTTGCCGATCTCAAAGCCAATCCGCACGGTATCGACTTGGGCCCTTTGCAATCACAGTTCCCCGAGGCGTTATTCACAGCAAACAAAAAGATTCAACTTGCACCACCTGAGATAATCAGCGATCTTGATCGGGTTGAGTCTACTTTTTTCCCTGACGTTCTTGTTGAACAATCGGCCGAGTTGTTGCTCATCGGCCGACGTGATTTGCGCACCAACAATTCGTGGATGCACAACAGCAAACGGTTGGTCAAGGGGAAGAAACGTTGTACGGTGATGGTGAATTCGGCCGATGCGGACAGCCACAACCTCAGCGAAGGACAAGCGGTCAGCGTGACCTCACGTGTGGGAACGGTCACACTTCCCGTGCAAATCACCGACGACATTATGCAAGGCGTTGTCAGCATTCCACACGGGTGGGGGCATGGGCGCAAAGGTGTGCAGATGGCAACCGCCCAAGCACACGCTGGCGTCAGCATCAACGACCTAACTGACGAACAATTTATCGACACATTGACAGGCAATTCAGTACTCAACGCTGTGCCCGTTACTATTTCAGCAGGTTAAATACCAAGTGGACAGTCCCTTTCCACTTCTTTACTCAGGATTATCATGACGATTAACCAATCATGGCGGCTTGTGGGTCGCCCAACTGAACGACTAACCGACGAACATTTTGAATGGCGCGAAGAAGAAATTGGCGAGCTAGGCGCGGGTCAGATTTTGGCGCGAACGCTTTACCTGTCGCTAGATCCAACCAATCGCGGCTGGGCAAACGAGGCAGAAACCTATTTGCCCGCCATTGAACTGGGCGACGTGATGCGCGGCATTACGCTGCTGATTGTCGAACAGTCAAACAACCCTCGATTTGCCGTGGGCGACCACATTATGGGGACGGGCGGCTGGCAAACGTACTATGTTGGCGATGGGCGCGGCATGCAAAAAGTGCAGCCAATTCCTGGCATGGACATGACAGCCTATTTTGGACTGCTGGGCATGGTGGGTCTCACCGCCTACTTCGGGCTGCTCGATGTGGGTGAGCCGAAAGCTGGTGAGACAGTGGTTGTGAGCGGTGCGGCTGGCGCGGTCGGGTCACTTGTCGGCCAAATCGCCAAGCTCAAAGGCTGTCGCGTGGTCGGTATTGCGGGTTCAGACGAAAAGATTGATTGGATTGTCAACGAACTTGGCTTTGACGCAGGGATCAACTACAAGACAGAGCATGTTTACAAAGGGCTGAAAAAGCATTGCCCAGACGGAATCGATGTCTACTTTGAAAATGTCGGGGGCAAGATTCTTGATTATGTGTTGGCACAGATCAACCAAAACGCACGGATTGCCCTTTGCGGGATGATCGCACAATACAACGCGCCTAAGCCGCTGCCAACCTATAACTTGGTTAGCCTGCTGGTTAAACGCGCCAAAATCGAAGGGTTTATTGTGCTCGACTATTACCCACGCGCAATGGAAGCGATAACGCAATTGTCGCAATGGTATGCAGAGGGGAAAATTCAATACCGTGTTCAATTGGAGCAGGGTGGTTTGCAACGTGCGCCCGAAGCGCTGAACATGTTGTTCGACGGCGGCAATCGCGGGAAACTTGTGTTGCAAGTTTCCGCGTAACCTATCAGACTGCAAATGACGCGGACTAAGTCGATCACAAAAATTTGCGATCAATAAACCTCAGAGGTTTGTTGTCATCTACTTTGGCCCGTGCATAAAAACCTCTGAGGTTACACATTTACTCAGAAGTTCAACTTCTTCAAGAAGTTGAACTTCTCTGGCGGTAAAAACCCATCTGTGTAAGTCCTAACCTCTGAGGCTTTCGACAATGACTACTTGCGATCTGCTTAGTACAAAATAAGTTTTCTCACTAATACTAACAATCCTTCACACACATTTTGTAAGCATGAGAACAATGTATCCTGTGTGAAATGTGGCTATTAAACCAACTTGATTTCAACTATACTTCCCAATATGATGGTGAATCGATTGCTTGTTCTCCTCTAAGCGTGACTTCTCCCTCCTTAACCCAAACTTATAAATCATATAGTGCTTAGCGCACTGTTTACTAGGAGATAATCTTGAAAAGAATATTAACCCTTGCTCTACTGCTTGCCTTATTGGTGGCAGCTTGTGGGACACAAGTTCCCGTTGAAAACGTTGAGAATGCAGCTTCTTCGGAATCGGCCGAAGAAACTGACGCCAACGAAGAAGAAGTCTTTGACGAAGAAGTCGATCTCATTGGGATGGATGAAGTTGACACGAGTGAAACGGGCGGTGAAGCACCCGTCACCGAACTAGAAGTTGTTGACCCTGCCCCTCCTGCGGGCGTGACCAGCGAACTTTCAGGCGTGACAGAGTTAAGCCCTGAACTGTTGGCGCTGTTGCCTGCCTTTGACGAAGCTGACATTCAGACAACTGAAACTGGATTACGTTATGTCATTTTAGAAGAAGGCGAAGGAGACTATCCTGCGCCGGGCGACACGGTGCAAGCCCACTACACGGGCTATCTCGTAAACGGCGAGAAATTTGACAGTTCGGTTGATCGGGGCGTGACCTTTGATTTTCCACTTGGTCAACGTCGCGTAATTGGCGGCTGGGACGAAGGGTTCGCCTTGTTAAACCCTGGCTCGAAAGCGCTGCTCATCATCCCGCCTGTCCTTGGCTATGGTGAAACTGGGTCGCCACCTGCTATTCCTGGGGAAGCGACACTCATATTTGAGGTCGAATTGGTTGACGTCGACTTTGCCCGCAAGCCGATTGAGGTTGCAGAAGCTGACTATACCGAGACCGAGAGCGGACTCAAATATTATGACTTTGTTGTAGGTGATGGCGCATCAGCACAAGATGGCGAAGTTGTTTCGATCAACTTTGCGCTTTGGGACAGCGTCACAGGTGAGCTGTTTGGTAGCTCTGACCAAGTTGGACAACCTTTGGCGTTCCCACTTGGACGTGAGCAAATGTTCTCTGCAATGGAAGAATCAATTGCGTTAATGAAGGTAGGCGGTAGCCGTCAAATGCTGATTGAGGGCGAGTTGCTTGCTGACTCTGGTTTGCCGCCAGGAAACCCTGTCATTTTTGAAATTGAACTGCTTGGTATTTCAGAAGGCCCGCCAGCGGATGCAACCGAAGTTGCCGAAGATGCCTTTACGACAACAGAGGACGGCACACGCTGGGCTGATGTTCGCGTAGGTGATGGCCCTGTTTTGGAAGCGGGCCAAACCGCAGAAGCACAGTACACGCTTTGGCTTACAGATGGACAGCAGGTTGATAGCTCGTTGTATCGTCAAGCACCTGAACAATATGCAGTTGGCGCGTCACAATTCCCCGGCTGGAATCAAGGCTTGGAAGGTGTCGCGGTTGGCGGTATCCGTCAGGTCATTGTGCCGGCTGATATAGTTGGTGATATTGGTTTGGGCGAGGCTCAAGATCTGATTTTCGAGATTGAGATTTTGGGATTGTCTGGACAGTAACCTGATCGATTCGTATTTCAGTTGATAAGACTGAAATGCTGTTTCAAACAAACAAGAGGTCAACTAATTGCTTAGTTGACCTCTTGTGGTTTCAGCCTTTGCGGGAGTGTATGGGAGTCGAACCCACCGCCGCTCGCTCTGCGCGACCGGCCACCAATGTTGAAGACTGGGGCACTCACCGGAGCACAAACACTCCCACGTATGACTATAACTGAGAATTAGATTGAGATCAATTTGGATTTGAGGTTTTCAAGCAAACGCTATTTTAGCGTTGACTCGCTCCTACGCTCCGCGTGGGAGTGTCTTTGCTTGCCGCTATGCGGCCTG
>JBMZDF010000249.1:0-8725 GCA_049614105.1 Promineifilaceae bacterium (SeqCode) | reverse complement strand
AGTGTAGACAACTAAATGCCATTCGCCATCATCAACCCTTTGCTGCGTAGATGTGGTCATACTGCTGGTTAATGTATCTAATCTGAGGCCAAGATACCCGCCTATGGTAACCACATCATACCCATAAGGATTTGGCGATGTGCCGCGTTTGTCCAGAACGGACCCGTCACTTGCACCTGGTGACAATTTGATCCAGAAATCGAGCGAGAAGGAGCCTGAGCCGACGTCTAATTCATCTGCATCCGCAATAATGATATGGTCATCGATGCCATCAAAACTACGCGCGTTGCTGACTTTTCCTAGCGTTGAGGTTGGACTATAGTAGACGCCATCATTGCCATGCACACGCTCGCGAGCAATACTGCCCGTGTCATCTAAATCCCACCATGCGGTCATGCCAAGTGGTGGTGTGATGCAAGCCGTGTTTG
Organism: Promineifilaceae bacterium (SeqCode); assembly: GCA_049614105.1. GTDB lineage: Bacteria > Chloroflexota > Anaerolineae > Promineifilales > Promineifilaceae > CALECP01. The sequence continues at coordinate 8,297 of JBMZDF010000249.1, read as the reverse complement.
CTGCATTTTCATTAAGCCAAACTTCATTTGGCCCGACGGCAACCCCGATAAAGGTGTCTAAATCACCATCGCCATCAACATCACCCATGTCGATGTTCACCGCGCCGCGTGTGTGTCCAAGCTGATTGCCACTGTCAGCAAAGTTGCCGTTACCGTCATTAATCCAAAGGCGATCATCTCCAAATGCTCCCGAAATTGTGTTGCTGACATAAGCATCTAAATCACCGTCAGCGTCAACATCTCCTAAACGTGCGTCCCAACTGTTTTCGGTCCCAAGCGTTTGCCCACTATCTAAAAATATGCCTTCTGTCCCATTTTGTGAGCGCCCTTGATTGATCCAAACTGTATTTGGTTTCCCTGGACCATTCCCATTGGTAATGAACGCATCTAAATCGCCGTCTCCATCAAGATCGCCTAGCTCAACATTGGTGCTTCTTTCGCCTGTAAAGCTGTTGAGACTGCCACTAAATACACCATTGCCGTCATTGATATTGACCTCGTTCGGCTGTCCAAAGTCATTGGTAAAGAAAGCATCTAAATCCCCGTCGCCGTCTAGGTCACCTAAGGCAACATCAGAGCTGTCTGAACTGCCGAGCTGTTGACCACTATCGATAAAAACGCCTTCCGTTCCTGACTGTACGCCACCTTGGTTAAACAGTACTTCGTTGCCTTTGCCGTCACCCCAGCCACCCCTTGAGGCGACAACAAGGTCAAGATCACCATCACCATCAAGATCGCCCAGCGCACCTGTCCCACTAGAGCCGCCAGCCGTAATAGTTTGGCCGCTGTCTGCAAAGATTCCAGCCGTTCCGCTTTGTGCCCCTCCTTGATTGACCCAGAGCGTGATGACTTCATAATTGCCCACCACAATGGCATCTAGGTCGCCATCACTATCAATGTCACCTAGAGAGATTTGAGTACCTGAGGTAGAGGTAGGCGCACGTTCAGAACTGGGCGCATGGGCAGAGCGGGTTCCTAGCAAAGATTGACCGCTGTTGACATAAATACCGATTGAGCCACTCTGAGCACCGCCTTGGTTGATCCATATGCTGCCTATGTTTGGATGATCGGTGACAAACGCATCCAGATCGCCGTCATTATCAAGGTCGCCCAGCGCAACATCCTGCGTGTGGGCGTTGCCAAGCTGTTGAGAACTGTCGATGAAGCTCCCTGTCCCGCCAGCCACATCGGCGCGGAATTGCCATGTAACGTGGTTATCCCCAAGGAGATCCATCGCGTCAGACTTTGTATAGCGTGTGAGGGTTGCAACAAGTGGCTCGCCAGGTTTGAAGTTTGCCCCTGGCCCAAACGTGAGTTGATTAGCATTTGCCGAAATCGAGCCAAAATAGCTGCCTGTTTGGAATCCGTGCAGCGTGAACTGTGTGTCGCTTGTTGATCCCGACAGAAGCGATTGATTGAATGTGCCTACAGCATAACTGTTGACAGGCACAATTCGGCCGTTATCAGCCGGCGTATGATTCGTTACATGAAAATCTCCGCTAACTGGCGGCGTTGCCATTGCCAAAATAGCCTCGCCTAAAGCCAAAACATCTACACGCTTGTAAGAAATATTGGTGTTGGTAACGTTATCATTCTCGTCATCCCCATCATAAATGGTGACGCCAGTGGTTATTAACAATGAACGTATTTCGCCCAAATTGAGAAAACGACCCAGCTCTTGGTGCGCCAACTGCTGCATCAAAGCCACAATGCCAGCAATGTGCGGCGCTGATTGGCTTGTGCCGTGCATTGTAACCACGCCGCCTGTTGGACCTGCACCCGAAATGGGTGCGCCTGGTGCAAAAATGTCGCTCATGCTGTGGTGTCGTTGTGAGAAAGGTGTCAACGCATCGGCAACGCTGCCGTAGGCAATTACGCCACCATAGTTGAAGCTTCCCGCGTTGCTGTCATAAACTGCACCAACTGAAAGTGAGAATGGATCGGCACCTGGATAACCTGATCCTTGTGCGCTTCCCCAATTGTAAAAGCTATTGCCCGAAGATGAGACGACGATCACATCTAGCGCCGTTAAAGCCGCAAGTTCATCCGTTAGTCCGTAGAGGGTGGTTGGAGCCGCATGATTCTGACTGTCTCCCAGCGACATGTTGACGCTGACGATGTTATAGGTTGCTGCATTCGCAACTATCCATTGTAAGGCTGACTCGGTCATACCGAAGTTGCCAGCCCCTGAATCTGTGAACACTTTCAGATGGATGATATTGGCTTGTGGTGCCATCCCTGAATAGGCTGTGCTCCCACCTGCAACAATGCTGGTTACGTTTGACCCATGACCATGAAAGTCAGAGGCATCGTTGTCGTTGTGGGCAAAGTCGTAATGGTAGACAATGCGATCCGCAACGCCATCGCCATCGCCGTCAGGCCCAAAATAGGGATGATCGAGATCAATGCCCGTGTCGAGAACAACGGTCGTGACCCCGTTGCCATCAATTCCTGCGAAACGTGGATCTGCACGAAAGTCATCTAAATTGATGAGCGATGTGGAGGTAGCCGTGCGCTGTGTTGGCAGCTTATCGTTTTTTGCAATAGGTGGATTGGGAGGGGCAAGCGGCACGTCCGAGCCAGTTGTCTCAAGTCCCTTCGCTAGCTGTTGCGCCTCACTGGCGCGATCTGTTTGCGCAAAGCTGCGAGGCAGCCCGACACTAAACAGACATAGCGTGATGAATAAACCGATAATATTAGTGCGATTCATGTATTACTCCTAAAAATCAATTGGAAAAACAGTTATAGTCGCGTTACTCTGCCCTTCCGTAAATTAGTATGACGCTACTATACGCTGAGGGGGGGAATGATATAATGGTAATTACTATACCGATTGAGCCTAAATACAATCGATTTTTGGCGCGAATGGCACGAATTAAGCAGTGTAAGTGACATGAAAGACGCGATTAAGGGTGCATACAAGCTGGCACGGCAACATTGTCGGCAGCCTGTATGGGGAAAGTTAGAAAGTTGTGCATTAGCTGCACATCCGCTTGTTGACGCCTGTTTGCTGGATGGAGACACAGATCGCGGGGAAGCGGTCTTGGTGTTGCTGGCGTGGATAGCGGAGAGGCTGCGACCTGATGCGCCGCTTAATTGGGGGGGGTATGCGTGGCGGTTTCATCTGATTTTGTCACATTATTATTTGCAGGGCGTAACGGTCAGAGAAATGACCGATCGGTTTGGGATTAGCGAACCCGCATTTTACAAGTCGGCACGCAAGGCGTTGGGCGCTGCACACATGATTTTGGAGCAGGGTGGCAGTGGGCAGAAGCCGATCGCTTTGGATCGTCGTTTGCGCAGCTTATCAAGTGAACAGCGCGAAACAGTGTTGCGACTCTCTGTGCTACATGAGGCAATCAGTTTGCCCGATTGGACGAAGCGCGATTGGGGTGTGCTGGTCGCCGCAAACTTGGTGAGGGAAGTAGATGGGAAGGTTGTAGTGCAGAATGGGGTTGTACAATCGGCCGAAACAAAGCATCAACAATTCGCCGCCCACCACTGCCTACAAAACAACAAAATTCTTGCGGCCGCCCACCACTTCCTGCGGGCAGGTGAACAAAAACGCGCCGCCAAACTGCTCGTTGAATACCAAGACAGCCTATTAGCACAATCGAAAATTGATTCCCTTTATCCCTTATTGAAGCAACTTGACTTGGGACGTTTGAACGCTCAGGAACGGGGGCAACTGATGCTGTTGCGTGGGCATGTGCTGGTTTGGCGGGCCGATGTGGAAAATGCGAAACAAGCGTTTCAAATGGCGCTCAGTTCGGCCGAAATTCCCCTCCGCGCACAAGCCTATTTTGCACTTGCCAACCTGCTATCGCGTAGCGACATCGACGCCGCCCTTATCCAGTTTGAACGCTGTATCCAGCTTCTAGCCAACAACCTAGATTGGCAACAGCTTGTCGCCGAGGCGCATTTGCGACGCGCCAACATTTATCTGCAAGATCGGCGCGACGTGTTGCAAGCAGAGCAGGACTTGACAACCGCCCAGACTATTTTGGAACAGTATCCAAATGAACACGCGCTGCGCTCCGATCTGCACAAGGCGCGGACAATTCAATACCGACGGCAGCGCGATGGGGAATTGTCCCGACGTCACGCTTGGCTTGCTTGGCAGGCGGCGCATGAGGCGCAATCGGCCGAACGGATTATGGAGACGGCGCACAATTTGGGGGTCGCCTATGCCGAGACGCAGCAGTTTGAGCAAGCGCTAACCTATTTTCAGGAAAGCTATGAGCTTTCAGGCTCACATCATCAAAGTCGGGGATTGTGTGCCAAGCATATCGGGGGCTGTCATTATGAACTGGGGAACCCTGATGCGGCGACCGTTTATTATGAACGTGCTTATGAGTGTTTTGTAGAGATGGGGCTAAAAACGTATCAGGCGTATGTTTGCTACGATTTGGCGGAGGTGCTGGTAGAACAACGGCAGAGCGAAGCCGCGTATCGTTACTATAAAGAAGGGCGACAGCTTAGCATGAAGCTGGAGATGCGACAGCTTGTGGAGTTGTTTCGGCAAATGGCGGGGAAGTGGGATGAATTTTCGGCCGAATTGTCTCCCCGTCATCGTCAAATTCTCACCTATGTTCGCGAACACGGGTCGATCAACAAAAAAGAGTGCATGGCGCTCATCGATCTCAAAGAACGACAGGCGACACGCACGCTTAAAGATGAGCTTGGCAAGAAACTTGACTTGCTGCAATCGATAGGAAAGGGGCGTGCAACACGATATGTGTTGCGCTCGGCATAGCTTACGCTGTTATTTCGCTTAGGTATTGTCGGATCATGAGGGCGGCGGTTGCGCCTTCCCCGGCGGCCGAAGCGGCCTGTTTTGTGGAGCCAGAGCGCACGTCTCCCGCCGCGAAGATGCCAGGGATGCTAGACATGAGGGTTTTGTCTGTGACAACAAACCCGCCGCCATCTAAATCAACTTGTTCTTTGACTAGCTCCGCATTCGGTGACAGCCCGATAAAAACAAACGCACCGTCATAATCCCACGAAACAATTTCACCTGTTGCGCGATTTTGCACTTTGATTGCGTCCAGTTGTCCGTCGCCAACAAATTCCTTGACAGCATGATTGGTGATCACGCTCATGTTGGATTGCTCAGCGACCTTATCCTGTAACACAACGCTTGCTTTAGGCGTTTCGTTAAACTCGACAATATCAACCTGGCTTGCAAATTTGGTCAGAAATAGCCCTTCCTCAAACCCGCTGTTGCCGCCGCCAATGACCAATACTTTTTTGTCGCGATAAAACGCCCCGTCACAGGTGGCACAGAAGTGGATATTGATGCCGATTAGCTCTGACTCGCCTTTTGCGCCCAAACGCCGATACTGTGCGCCTGTCGCCAGCAGAATCGCGTTTGCGCCGTAGGTTTGCCCATCTGATGTGCTGACACACCAATATTGCCCGTCGCGATTTAGGCGGGTGACAGCCTGTGCGTTGACAATTTCCGCACCAAAGCGTGTTGCCTGTCGTGCCAAACGATCTGCAAATTCAGCGCCCGCAATCCCTTCATCAAAACCTGGGAAGTTATCGAGCACTTGCGTAATGCCTGCTTGCCCGCCAACGCCTGCCTTGTCCAAAACGAGCACGTCAGCCCCTTCGCGCCCCAAATAGGTCGCAGCGGTTAAGCCCGTTGGCCCTGCACCGACGATAATCACATCATAAAAGGAACGTTCGGCGCGTGTGGTGATGTTGAGCGTTGCCGCTAGATCCGCATTAGATGGCTCGGCCAGTTTTGTGCCGTCTGGAAACAGAATCGTGGGGATGATACGCATCCCGTTGTTTTGCGCTTTGATAAACTCGATCGTTTCGGGGTGCTGTTCAATGTCAACATAAACATAGTCGATACGATGCTCGCCAAAGAATTGTTTGGCGCGACGACAGTCAGGACACCAATGAGCGCCGTACATTGTGATTTGGGTTGGGTGTGTCTCGTTCATGTTGTTTCTCCAAACAGGTGTGCAAAAGTGGAAGCGCTGGCGCTTCTAAGCCTCTGCACGATGTTTTATTGTTTTAGAATAATTGTGTTTACAGGGGCTTAGACGGCGGCACGTGTGAGTTTCTTACGGACTAATTTTGTAAAAATTACAAATCATCATTGACGGAAACCTCAGAGGTTTTGGGGGTTGTGTAAGGAGTTAGAACAAGCGCCCTCCCCTATCCCCTCCCGAGGGGAGGGGGATCTGATGCCTCCCCTGCGGGGGAGGTTAGGTGGGGGCTGCGGGGTTTATTGTCGCGATCCTGTGAGAACCAGCACCCCGTTGTTTGCGCGTGCGTCTGTGATCACGATGTTGAATGGGAGATAGCCTAAACTGTTGGCAAGCGTGCGATTGAGTCGTGCTTCGATGCTCTCGACAAGCCCGGCGGGAACCTGAAATTGACCGATCGTGGCTTCTACGATGTTGAGTTGCAGTTTTCCTTCGGCCGCATAAGGCTGAAACACAACGGCAAACGTTGCGTTGACGGGACGCGTGAGATCGCCCGTGACCACAATCAGCCCATCGCGAATAGAAACAACCAAGTTCTGGTAACGGGCATCTTCATTTTGTATTTCGTTGCGCTGGATAGCGGCGGTTAAATCAGCCTCGGTGAAGGTGATTGCAAGGTTGCCATTTTGATCAACCTGCATCTGCTGCATACGAGATTGGATTGATTGGAAGGCGATGTTGAGCGTTTCTTGGCTCATGTCTTGGCTGCTGCCCACCTGTTGGGCAAATGCAACCGCCGTGCCGCCGATCTCTTTGGCATTGAGGGCGACGGTGGGCGCGATGGCAATCGCCGTGCCTGCTAGCGATTGTGCCGTGAGGGCTAACGTTGGCGCAGCGGCAACGCCTGTTTGAGCAAGATCAATTGCGTTGGCCGCCAGCGTTGGGGCGTTGGCAAGTGCCGTTTCGGCCAGTGACCTGCCTTGTGCTTCAATCTGGGGATTCTCTTCCAAGAACGAACAAGCGACGCTCAAAAGTAGGATACAAGCTACGAAAAAAGCGGTTAGGAATGGTTGCAATTGGGGTTTGCTCATGCTAGTGTACTCTTCTAGAAATTGTTTTCAGTCGTTATAAGATAAGCTTGACGTATCTCATGTTGCACGGTTGTGCCAGTTTCAGCCGAAACTGTTTTTGCTTTTTACTACGCCACGACGACTGTTGTCAGTATACGTGTCAAGCATAGGTTTTTCGCAATATGAAACCACAACTGCCCATTTGGGTCGCGCTAACTTTTCTCATGCTCATTTTGGTGCTGTTTGCGGCACTGGTTTTTATGTTTCAAGGGCGTTACACGCTGGAGGATCAAATTGGCGCGTTGCAGGGTGAGGCGACCAAATCGGCCGAAACAGTCACAGGCCTCGAATCAGCGACAACAACTGAAGCGGTTGTGATGGCTGACGCCGAAGCGACCTTGTCCGCGATGGAAGCAAATGCCGAAGTGGCGCAAGGGCAGATGGATAAGCTAAATGCGACCTCGCTAGAAATGGCCGCAAGCGCAACGGCCGCCGTGCAACTTTCCCTAGACGAAGCCGCAGCAACACTCGACGCAACGATCCACCAGCCGCCCCTGTTGAAGGTGCAAGGCATTGTTGATGGCGATGCGTTTGACCCTAACACCGATGTAAATCTCGTGATTTCTGCGAGCGATCCACAGGGGATTGAGACGGTTTCTGTTTCGGTGAATGGGGAGCCGCTGGCGGAGATTGCGGGTGAGGGTGAGATGCTGGTGGCGGAAGTTGTGATGTGGAATTCGGCCGAAGACGGCAATTACACTTTTGAGCTGAACGCAACAGACGGCGATGGCATGGCAAGCGCCCCGCTTGTTTTGATGGTTGAGGTTGTTGATCGCGAAGCGCGTTTGCAGGCGCTGGTTGTCGAGATTCAGGGTGAAGTAGAAGAAATTCGCGGGCTGGAATTTACGGAGCCTGTCACGCTGACGCTCTACACTGAAGCTGAGCTGCGCGAGAATTTTGAAGAAATTTTTGGCGATGATGTGTCAGAAGAAGAGGCACGAGACAGCGTCCTAGAATACTATGCGTTTGATTTTCTCGACAAAGATTATGATTTGTATAGTGAGTTAATCGATCTTTACAGCGGCTCCGTACTCGGATTTTATGACCCAGACACAGAAGCGGCCCAGGAGTTAAGCCAAACCCTTCAATACCCCTATTTCGAATCTATTGAAGCGCTCATAGAGGCGGTAGACGTAGTAGATATTGTCACCCCTACCCTTTCACATTTTGACGTAGCCAAAAAAGCTATTAAACAAGGGAAGCACGTTTTCATAGAAAAACCCAT
>JBMZDF010000248.1:4293-8769 GCA_049614105.1 Promineifilaceae bacterium (SeqCode) | reverse complement strand
CGTTGCACCATCTAAGTCGCTGGGTGTCAGCATCTGAAATCCAAACCCAGACAGCCTTGGCATATTAAAGCTTTGGTAAGTTGCAGGGTTGCCCGCAAGCATGTTGACGCGATCGAATGCGTAGACGGTTGGAACTGGTGTATTTAGAGCTGATTCATTTGTGCCTGCATAGTAAGCATCAGGCCAAACGCCGTACTTCGGATAGTCTGGGAACCCGTTCGCACCTGTAAACTCATAATTATGATAAGCCCCTGTGGGATCTGGCGTCTGGGAAACATAGAGACACAATTTGTTGCCGCCATTTGAAAACTCGCTCAAGAGCCAGCGATCGGCTAAGCGATCGTATAAAACGATCGGGTCTCCAAGCCCTGATGCACAGTTCCCAGCGCCGAGCGCGTCTAGCATAAACGGCCCTTTTATTAGGTTGAGGTTTTTATCATAGATCGTGACAGATGCCCCGCTGCTGGCGTTAATCATTTGTACAAAATGATTAGGCCCAACATCGCCTGACGGGTCGGGTGGGTTGACAGAAGAATAAGTCTGCCCATTTGTGTTGAGGATTGTTGAGAGGAAGCTCGCATCAACGGCCGCTCGTGCGCTTGCCTGAACATCCAATAATGGATCTGGCCCGCTTTTGTAGCGTTGAAACGGATTAAATCCCCAGTTAATTCTGGGGTTAACTTCCCGTTCCAAAAGCATATCTTCAGATGGCTGGTCGTCGGGTAGATCGCGAACTGCGCCAGTTGAAACAGGGGTCACAGGTTCGCTGACTGTTTGTTCGCCAACGATGGCTTGCGAATTAGGTTGGAAGCGACCTGAGTCAGGACTTCGTCCCGTAGACGATGAACGAATCTGTAACGATTGGGTTAGAACTAGTCCGCTGATGAGTACAGAGAGAAAGCAGAGGGTCGCAACGATACGGCGTGTCATAAGTTTATATCCTAGCAAAGTGTGTCAGTGCTTTGTATTCTGAAAGGCATAGTACTAAAAGTGAGTGTCACAAAAGTGAGTCGGCCGAAACGATATAAATACGTTTCGTTTATGATGTTAACCACAAGTTAAGCCAGTGTACAGTTGTTTAAACACTATGGCTGAAATATTGACAATTTTCATCAAAATTAGCAAGCACAAAGCAGATTGTACAGGCATTAAGTAAATCACAAGTGGTCATTGACGAAAACCTCAGAGGTTTGTTGTCATCTACTCTGGTTTGTGCATAAAAACCTCAGAGGTTTATTGATCGAGACTTTTTATGATCTACTTAGGCCGCGTGTAGGTGTCGTCTACTGTGAATAACTGTGCTTGCATCCATAGGATACGCCTAATGGGAGCGGGTTCGTGATTTTCACCTGTGACTAAGCTAAAATGCGTGCGCTATGCAGCTAAAGAATACTCGTATTACGATTGAAGAAAATGATGAGCGGCTTAAGATGACGTTACCCGTCACACGTAATTCGCTGGCGATTGGGATTTATACTGTTCTTGCGGCGATTTGGCTTGTTGGACTCATTTTGTTTGTGTACCTACTGCTTAATCCACCCGTGCCGCGCGATATTGTTAGTTTGCCGCTTCAATTGGCGATTACATGGGCAGTGCTCGTATTGTTTTGGCTATATTTGTGGATTCGCTATATCGGCCGATTAATCATGCGTTGGTGGCAATATTATTTAGCCGATCGAGAAATTTTATTTTTCCATGACAAGTCGCTGATTTTACGACGTCCCGTATCGATTTTAGGATTGACTGATGCATATAACAAAGAACATGTGTCGGCGTTTATGTTAGATGAGAAACACAGTAGTTTGACGTTTCGCTATGGAAATGTTCAGCACATTTTATTTGGGGCGACACTTTCGGCCGAAGAACAGCTCATCGTCCGAGACTACGTGAATGAACGCTACTTCCCTTATTATGATGACGAAGAAGATGATGAAGAATAAGTGCTTAAACGTATGGCGCTTTGCAAAAACGGCTCATTAGTCTGGCAAGCGGCTAAGTGTTCAACCGTTTTTGCAGTTTAAGACTTTCGATAGTCTACCTAAGCTAGAAAGAAAGTCCCAAAGGTGCAAAGTCAAACGTTGCCTAACGCATAGACTTTGTACCCTTGTGGCGAATGCCCGTTACTCAACAAAGTGTAAATCTTTATTGGCAAACAGATCGGCTGCAAGCATAAACAAGATGGTTGCATACAGTAGAAGAATTGCAGGGGCAAGTATCTGCGCATTGTCAAAGAAACCATCTTGCACCGCGTTTGAGATGGCGCGGAAGGGCCAGAACACAAACCCAATTGTCTGGCTCATAAAATCTAGCCCGTTGTTTGTCACCCAAATAGAGGCATTGCGTAGCGTTTGAGCCAGCCCCACCCACTCTTGGCGTGTGGCGCTTGTTGCAAAGCCATTCAAACGATCGCTTACCCACTTAATCCCACGACTATCAACGCTTTGACTAAACAATAGCGCCGTCAAAACGGCAAAGACATAGGCCCGCGACCAGCCATTCATCACGAAGTCGGACGCATGCAGCGCGAGCACAATCATGAAGATGTTGGTTGCAACCCAGATGGGGGGGATTTCGATTAGCTTGCTAAATCCTATGGATGGCCCTTGCGGCTGTAATAACACAACGATGCTGATCACAACTTGGATCAGCAAGGAGAAACTCAAACAGCTCAACAGGATAGCCGCCAGATATTCAACTCGGCTAGGGAGTCGGGTTATGAGGGCTGCACTTTCCGGCCGATTTGCACGGGTTGAAACGCTCAAGGTTGTGAGAAAACTCAAGAGTGCGCCATAAATTGTCACCAACAAAATAAAGTAATCTGGTTCTGGGACGCGACTTTGTGTTGGGTTAAAAAAGATCAGCCATAAAGCAAGTGCCGATAAAAAGTATAAACCACCTACAACCGAGCGTGCGATACGGTGAAATAAGTAGCGGGTAAGGGTAATAATACGCTGGTTCATTGAATCGCCTCTGTGTAAATATCCGCTAATGTGACGCGATTATAATCCATGCCTAAAATGTCGTACCCTGCACCTAAAAGGAGGGTAAGTGCGTGCCGTCTTTGATCAATTGCTTCTTCTGGAATAAACAGGGTGCTTCCTGAAATCTTCAAATCTGAATCTAACTTTTTGAGCCAAGGTAGCATCGGCGTTAAATCCCGGTCTGTTTCAATACGAACTTGAGGGCGCATCCCAAGCGCCGCATCTACGCTGTTTATATAGCGCAAACGCCCCTTGTTCATGATAATGATTTGTGAGCAAACGGCCGTTATTTCGTGGAGTTGATGGGAGCTAATTAGAATGGTTTTTCCATCCGCCTTGAGCGCCGCAATGTGTTTTAGCATTTCCTGTTGACCAACAGGGTCTAACCCATTTGTCGGCTCATCCAACAAAATCAAGTCTGGGTTGCCAATTAAGACTTGTGCCAAACCAAGTCGCTGGCGCATGCCTTTTGACAAGTCGCGAATCGGTTTCTGCGCCGCGCTTAGCAAATTAGCTTGTTCAAGCGATTTGTTAACCACTGCGATATGGCGAGCCGATGACACGTTGCACAGTTGGGCAATCATTGTCAGATACTCGATGACACGCTGGTGATTTGGATATAGTAAGCGGTCTGGTTTATAGGCGACAACGGGCCAATATTCTGACGTTGGGTTAACTGTGCCAGAATCTGGTCGCAATAGGCCCGCAACAATCCGAAAAAGCGTTGTTTTACCCGCACCGTTTGGTCCGAGCAGCCCAATCACTTCACCCTGCTCGATTGTCAGTGACACATTACGCAAAGCGTGTGTATGATGAAAATGTTTAGAGACGTTGTTGACTTCAATCACAGGGATGACCTGACAAAATGAGCCTTCCTCCCAAAGTTCAGTTTCTCTGGAGAGCGTTGCTGCTTGACTCACTATTTACGCAATTTAAAAATTTATAGCTGAAAGTGGTTGAGTCTGAACAAATCGCCAATCCAGCATCCATTGCGCTTGTTTCGACTCGTGAGTTTACCACAACTCAGACTATTGCTTGCAAAGTTTTGTACCAAACTAAAGTCAGAATGAGATCCCAATCAGTGTAAATACTGCTTTATACTTCAGAATACTCTCCGAAAGGTGGCTAAATCCCTTTTGCCAATCATTTAACTTGATACCCTAGCTGTTTGGAAATTTGTTTGCCTGCCTCGATAAGTGTGGCTAGCAGGCTGGTTTGGATGCGATTCTTTGTGATACGGATGGTCGGTCCCACGATGCTGATTGCAGCGCATACCATGTGTTGCATGTTGAAGATGGGGACAGAACAGGCGACCAGCCCCTCCTCTAACTCTTCAAACGCGATGGCGTATCCTTGTTGGTTGATTGTGGCGATTTCGGCCGGGCTTGTGTGGTCTGCGGCCGGCATTCCCATGCCGGGGCCAATGAACGAATTCCTGGCCATCCTTGGCGGAGCAGCAACGCCTGGTGCATTGTTTGCTATTGGTGCGTCGCTG
>JBMZDF010000248.1:0-4283 GCA_049614105.1 Promineifilaceae bacterium (SeqCode) | reverse complement strand
TTGTGGCGATTTCGGCCGAAATCACCCCCCGCTCAACCAGCGTATTCTCCGTCAAAGACTCAAACTGCTGATCAAAAATCGCGTCTCGCTCCATCTCAGGCAAAAAGGCGAGTACCGCCTTGCCCGTCGAGGTGGCATGGATGGGCAAATGCTCACCGACAAAATTGCGCACGCCAATACGATGACTGCCCGCGATCTCATCCACAACCAACATCGACACCGCCCCGTTTGGAGCAGGAGAAGGAATTTCAAGCGTGACGCGCTCGTTGACCTCGGCCGAAAGGTCGAGCAGAACGGGATGTGCCGCCTGCCAAAGCGCGTTGTGACGCAGCGCGTAGCTGCCAAGCGCCATCGACTCGCCGCCTAAGCTGTAAGATCCGCTGGGCAAGCGATCAATAAACCCCTCAGTTTGCAACGCTGACAGCAGGCGAAATACTGTTGTGCGATTGAGGCCTGTTTTTTGAACAACCTCTGCAATGCTTAACTGGGGTGTATTGTCACTGAATAGTTTGAGCAGCCGCAGCGCACGCACAACCGCCTGAGAACCCGATTTTTTTCCTGACATCAGAGGCAACTATAGCTGCCCAACCTTTACATTGCCATAACGAAGCGAGGGAAACCGCTAAATCATCAGTCCTATAGACTCCCCGCCATCCTTCATTCGTTATTCTTTATTTCCTCCCCTCTTCCCCTGCACATTCCCATACCGATGCGTTGTCTCACTGATAGCTTGTTCGCGCAAGTAGTGGCGCAGTTCAATTCGGCCGAAACGGGACACAGGGTCGCTCAAAATCGGAACGTGTAGCTTATGCGCCGCACGCAATAACGGTCTGGATGCCGTTCCAAACAGCCGCACGCGCTCATAACGGCTGAGCGATTGGATAAACTGGGCGGCGGTTTCAGTTTTGATCGGTAATTCGGCCGAAAACACCCCATCCAACTCAGGCGCAACAGAAATCGTCAGCGGGACGGCACACAATTCGGCCGCCAGCACAACCCGCTTAATGAGCGCAAGTGCAACGGCGTTCTCAATTCGCAGCGCCATCGCCCGAATCGGCCGATAGCGGAAAATATTGCTCTCGCCCAATAGTTGGCTTGGATCATGTTCTTGGCTAAAGTGCGTTTGCCATGCTTGCTGATAATCGTAGCGAAAATCGGCCGAAGCATCATCCCCAGCCCAGTTGCCCAAGCTCAAAACATAGTTGACCCCGCCCGCCTTTGCGCCCGTGCCAAACGACGACTTTTTCCAGCCGCCAAATGGCTGACGCTGCACAATCGCGCCCGTTGTGCCACGATTGACGTAGGCGTTGCCAACCTCAATTTGCTCGCGCCAGATCGCAACCTCGCGATCGTCCAAGCTGTGTAGCCCGCTCGTTAGCCCAAACTCAGACTGATTGACCAGTTTGATCGCCTGCGCTAAATTATCGGCACGCATCAACCCCAGCACGGGGCCAAAGCATTCGGTCTGATGGTAAAACGATCCCGCTTTGACGCCGAGCTTAATGCCTGGCGTCCAGAGTCGCGGATTGTTGTCAATCATTTGCGGCTTGAGCAACCACGACTCGCCTGCGTCAAGGGTTGTTTGGGCGCGGTGAAGCGTTTCGTTTGGCTCATTGATCAGGGGCGTCACTTTGCTGGCGAGTTCCCAAGCGGAGCCGACTGTTAGGCTGGCGGCGGCGTCCTTGAGTTGTCGCAGGAAGATCGGGTTGTCGTACACTTCCGCTTCCAGCACGGCAAGCGAGGCGGCGGAGCATTTTTGCCCGTTGTGACCAAAGGCGGAGTGGACTAAATCTTTGATCGCGAGGTCGTGGTCAGCCATGGCGGAGATGATGAGACTGTTTTTGCCGCTGGTTTCGGCCGAAAGTCGCAACTCAGGTTTCCAGCCCAAAAATAGCTGGGCTGTCTCGTATGCCCCTGTCAAAATAACTGCATCGATGCGCTCATCGGTGACAAGCGACTGACCAACCGCATCGTCTGTCGTTGGCACAAATTGCAGCACCTCTTTGGGAATCCCAGCATCCCAAAAGGCATTAATCAACTGCCAGTCAACCAGCACCGTTTCGGGCGCGGGTTTTAGGATGACGCTGTTGCCAGCCATCAGCGCCGACAACATGCCGCCCGCTGGAATTGCAATCGGGAAGTTCCACGGCGGCGCAATCAGCACCGTTCCCAACGGGCTGTAGCTTGCTAGCTGTTCGATGGTCATCATATCGAACGCACGGGCATAATAGTTAGCAAAGTCGATTGCCTCGCTGACTTCGACATCAGCTTGTGTGACCGCTTTGCCTGCGTCCAAGATTGCCGCGCCGATTAAGTTGCCGCGTTGTTTGGCAAGCTGTTCAGCCACTTGGATCAGGAGCTGTTTGCGCTGGATAATCGGCCGATTGGCCCATGCTTCTTGGGCGGCAACCGCCGTTTGCAACGCTTGTTCAATGTGGTCGGGACGTGCGAGCGCGTACACATACGCCTCAGTTTGTCTGCTGGGATCAACTCCCACACCTGCTTGATTTGGCCGCAAGAACTGTCCGCCAATTTGCAAGGGAACAGGCTCAGGCGTCACCGCTCGCCACGTTTCCACAACTGATTTGATCCACGCCTGATTTTCAGGCAGCGAAAAATCGGTGTCTGCTTCATTATGAAACGCTTGCATTGCCGTAAACACAATCTGCTCAGTGAGTCGATTTTGCGTCCGATTGGGTTGCGCAGGAATTGCATCACGACGCGCGATGGATTGTTGGAAAAACCCAGCCTGTCGATCCCATGTTGCGTTACCAACCTGCAAATCAAACAGGTCGTGCAAAAAGTTTTCAGACGCCGTATTTTCATCCAAACGCCGTACCAAGTAGGCAATCGCACTGTGGAAATCATCTTGTTTGACAACGGGGGCATAGAGCAATAGGCCATCCGCTTCTGTCTGTACAGCGCGTGCCTGATGGTTGGCCATCCCTTCCAACATTTCAAACTCAACGCTTGTCTCAACGCCTGTTGATTCACGCACAACCAGCCCAAACGCAATGTCAAACAGGTTGTGGCTTGCGATGCCCAAGTTTGCCGCAACCGCGTTTTCTGGCCGACAGCCATAAAGCACCATGCGCTTATAGTTGGCATCCACATCAGCTTTTGTGTAGTAGGGCGCTTGTTCCCAACCATGCAGTGAGGCTTCAACGCGCTCCATCGCCAAATTTGCGCCTTTGACGATGCGGATTTTGATCGCAGCACCGCCTTGCGCATGTCGTGCCTTGGCCCATTCGGTTAGTGTTTGTTGGACTGCGTGTGAGTCGGGTAGGTACGCTTGCAGCACAATGCCCGCCCGATGGTGGAAAAATTCTGGTTCCTCAAGCACCTGTTGAAAAGCGGCAACCGTCACGTGCAAATCGCCATACTCTTCCATATCAAGGTTGATGAATTTGGGGATTGAGCGCCCGTTGGGCAACACGTAATTGTGCTGGATGGCGGCTCGATAAAGTGTGCGCAGCCGAACCTTGATTTTTTCGAGCGTGTAGTCAATGGCGGCTAGGTTGATCTGGCTGAAAATTGAGGAGATTTTGATCGAGATGTATTCAACGTCTGGGCGGGCAAGCAGATCCAGATAGGCATCTAACCGCCGTGCCGCTTCGTCCTCACCTAAAATGGCTTCCCCAAGATAATTCAAATTGAGCCGCGTACCGTCTGCGCGTCGGGTCTCTAGATAGGTGCGCAGCGGATCTTCTTCCCCTGGCAGAATGACGTTGCTTGTCTCGGCACGCAGCTTGGCAACTACAAATGGGACAACGAGTTGCGGAATATATCGGCCGATGCGCGTGCCGATTTCTAGAGCGGCTTGTTCCCAGTTGGCAAAGTAGCTGGGGATGCCATAACGATCGATTAGGTGGCGAATTTGATCGTTGACGCGGGCGGTTGAGTGGCTGCGAAACGCCTGATCGGAGAGCGCCATCGTCATCATCTTGCCCTGTGGATCGCGCATCATGCCCGCGATTTTGTTCGCCTGCTTTTTTTCATGCGACGTTTGCTGTTGATGGGCTGCTTCTAAAAGGCGTGCGGCAAGCGTGATAGCTTGTGCTGTCAACGTTTCAATATCTAGGGAGGTGGGAGTTGTGGGATAGTTCATAATATTTCGTTCATATTATGAACATAAAAAACACAATATGAACAATCTCAGTATAGCCACATCTGCCAAAAAGTAAAGGCAGGGTTCAGGACGATTGCATTCTAGCTCAACTACAAAAACGGTAGGGCTAAATGCCAATAAGGCCCCTTGAAAGCGCCCCTTTTTTCCTTTTCTG